>NZ_JBEOSD010000220.1:0-10373 GCF_040302735.1 Streptomyces sp. NPDC097619
CGGCCTCCTCGGCGGCCTCCTCGGCGGCGTCCGTCCGCGCGGCACCCGGACGGCCACCCCTGGTGGCCGGGGGTTCCGTCGTCCACGCCCTAGGGTGGTGGACACCCGAACAGCGCAACGAAGGGAAACGAGAGATGGCGATCGAGGTCGGCACCAAGGCCCCGGACTTCGAGCTCAAGGACAACCACGGCGCCACCGTGCGGCTGTCCGACTTCCGCGGCGAGAAGAACGTGGTGCTGCTCTTCTACCCGTTCGCCTTCACCGGCGTCTGCACCGGCGAGCTGTGCGCCCTGCGGGACCAGCTGCCGCGCTTCCAGAACGAGGACGTGCAGCTCCTGGCCGTCTCCAACGACTCCATCCACACCCTGCGCGTCTTCGGCGAGCAGGAGGGCCTGGACTATCCGCTGCTGTCCGACTTCTGGCCGCACGGCGAGACCTCCCGCGCCTACGGCGTCTTCGACGAGGACAAGGGCTGCGCGGTCCGCGGCACCTTCGTCATCGACAAGGAGGGCGTCGTCCGCTGGAGCGTCGTCAACGGCCTGCCGGACGCCCGTGACCTGAACGAGTACGTCAAGGCCCTCGACAGCCTCTGACGGGTCCCGGTGGCCCCCCGGAAGGGCACGACCGGCGGCCTGACCGGGCACGGACCGGGAAATGCGCCGGGAAAACCGGTACGGACCGGGAACCCGTCACTAGGATCCAAGCGTTCAACCGGTTAGCAACCGCACGACGGGGCCCCGCCCCATCACTACCAATGGAGGACCCGTGGGAGTCAGCCTCAGCAAGGGCGGCAACGTCTCGCTGACCAAGGCCGCCCCCAACCTGACGGCGGTCATCGTCGGCCTGGGCTGGGACGCTCGCACCACCACCGGCGTCGACTTCGACCTCGACGCCAGTGCGCTGCTCACGAACGACCAGGGCAAGGTCACGAACGACTCGAACTTCGTGTTCTTCAACAACCTGAAGAGCCCGGACGGCTCGGTGGAGCACACCGGTGACAACATCACCGGTGAGGGCGACGGCGACGACGAGCAGATCAAGGTGAACCTGGCCGGCGTCCCCGGCGACGTGCACCGCATCGTCTTCCCGGTCTCCATCTACGAGGCCGAGAGCCGCCAGCAGAGCTTCGGCCAGGTCCGCAACGCCTTCATCCGCGTGGTGAACCAGGCCGACAACGTCGAGCTGGCCCGCTACGACCTCTCCGAGGACGCCTCCACCGAGACCGCCATGGTCTTCGGTGAGCTGTACCGCAACGGCGCCGAGTGGAAGTTCCGCGCCATCGGCCAGGGCTACGCCTCCGGCCTCCGCGGCATCGCCCAGGACTTCGGCGTCAACGTCTGACGCACCGGCCGTGGCCCCGCCACGCCACCGCGGCCCCGTGCCGCGCCCCGCAGTACCCCGTCCGGCGCCGCGCACCCCTCGTGTGCGGCGCCGGACCGGTTTGCCACCACTGAGATCGTCCGGGGAGGACCACGAACATGGGCGTCACACTCGCCAAGGGGGGCAATGTCTCCCTGTCCAAGGCCGCACCGAACCTGACCCGGGTGCTGATCGGCCTCGGCTGGGACGCGCGCTCCACCACGGGCGCGGACTTCGACCTCGACGCCAGTGCCCTGCTGTGCCAGAACGGCCGGGTGCTCGGGGACAACTACTTCGTCTTCTACAACAACCTCAAGAGCCCCGAGGGCTCCGTCGAACACACCGGCGACAACCTCACGGGTGAGGGTGACGGGGACGACGAGTCCCTCATCATCGACCTGACGCTGGTGCCCGCCGAGGTGGACAAGATCGTCTTCCCGGTCTCCATCCACGACGCGGACGCCCGCCGTCAGACGTTCGGGCAGGTCACGAACGCCTTCATCCGCGTGGTGAACCAGGCCGACGGTCAGGAACTCGCCCGCTACGACCTTTCCGAGGACGCTTCCGACGAAACGGCGATGATCTTCGGCGAGGTCTACCGGTACGGCGGTGAATGGAAGTTCCGCGCGGTGGGCCAGGGGTACGCGTCGGGTCTGCGGGGCATCGCTCTAGACTTCGGGGTCAATGTTTCGTAAAGCCGCGTCCGGATGAGGTACCTGTGGTTCTAAAAACCTTCGGCTGGTCGTTCGCCGTCACGGCGCTCGGTCTGGCCTTTGCCGCATGGCAGTGGGGGTGGGAGGCGTTCGGGATCGTCCTGATCCTGTCGATCCTCGAAATCTCGCTGTCCTTCGACAACGCGGTGGTCAACGCCGGGATCCTGAAGAAGATGAATGCCTTCTGGCAGAAGATCTTCCTCACGATCGGCATCCTGATCGCCGTGTTCGGCATGCGCCTGGTGTTCCCGGTGGCCATCGTGGCCATCAGCGCCAAGGTGGGGCCGATCGAGGCCGTCGAGCTGGCGATGGACCACCCCGAGCGGTACGAGGCGCTCGTCACCGACGCGCACCCCGCGATCGCCGCCTTCGGTGGCATGTTCCTGCTGATGATCTTCCTGGACTTCATCTTCGAGGACCGGGACATCAAGTGGCTGGGCTGGCTGGAGCGGCCGCTGGCCAAGCTCGGCAAGGTCGACATGCTCTCCGTGTGCATCGCCCTGATCGCCCTGCTCGTCACCGCGATGACCTTCGCCACCGAGGCGCACACCAGCACCGGTCACGCCGACAAGTCGGCCACGGTGCTGCTGGCCGGTGTCGCCGGTCTGATCACGTACCTCATCGTCGGCGGTCTCTCCGGCTTCTTCGAGAACAAGCTCGAAGAGGAGGAGGAACGCGAACACGAGGCCGAGGAGAAGGCCAAGGCCGAGGGCAAGCCGGTCTCCGCGGTCGGCCTGGCCGGCAAGGCGGCCTTCTTCCTGTTCCTCTACCTGGAGGTCCTGGACGCGTCGTTCTCCTTCGACGGCGTGATCGGCGCCTTCGCCATCACGAACCACATCTTCTGGATGGCGCTGGGTCTCGGCATCGGCGCCATGTACGTCCGTTCGCTCACGGTCTACCTGGTCCGCGAGGGCACCCTCGACGACTACGTGTACCTGGAGCACGGCGCCCACTACGCCATCGGCGCCCTGGCGATGATCCTGCTGGTCACCATCCAGCACGAGATCAGCGAGGTCATCACCGGCCTCATCGGCGTGGTGCTGATCGCCGCCTCCTTCTGGTCCTCCGTGGTCCGCAACCGGCGCCTGGCCGCCGAGGGCGGGGCCGAGGACAAGGCGGAGGTCGCGTCCGGGGTGTGACCCGGCCGCGAATGCGGAACGATTGCCCGAGGGGCGGCCGGTACCCGGCCGCCCCTCGGTCTTGGTCCGGTACACAGCCTGGGGGCAGGGGTGGGGTTGGTGGGGTTCTTCGACGGCCTGAGGGGCGGTCGCGCGGCACAGTTCCAGTCGGGCGGTGCCTCGTCGAACGCGATCGAGCTGACCAAACGACAGCCGACGGTGTCACTGACCCGGCAGGGGGCGGTCACGGGCAATCTGCGCGTGAACCTCTCCTGGCGGATGCGGACCTCCGACTTCGGGGGCCGGGACCGCCAGGCGGGCCTGCTCCGGCACCCCTTCAAGCTGTTCAAGCCGGAGATCGTGCAGGCCCACACCCAGGGCATGGTCAACGTGGACCTCGACATCGGCTGCCTGTACGAGCTGGCCGACGGCACCCGCGGGGTGGTCCAGCCGCTCGGCAACCTCCTCGGGGACCTCAACGGCCCGCCGTACGTGAAGCTCAGCGGGGACGACCGCTTCGGGGCCCCCTCGGGGGAGACCCTCTTCGTCAACCTCGACCACGCCGACAAGATCAAACGGTTGCTGGTCTTCGCCTACATCTACGACCAGACCCCGGCCTTCGACCGCACCCACGCCCTGGTCACCCTCTATCCGGTGACCGGGCCGCGGATCGAGATCGCGTTGGACGAGCGGCAGCCGCAGGCCCGCTCCTGCGCGGTGCTGCTGCTGGAGAACGTCAAGGACGAACTGGTCGTGCGGCGCGAGGTGAAGTTCGTGTACGGCTTCCAGGCCGAGCTGGACCGGCTCTACGGCTGGGGCCTCCAGTGGGGCCGCGGCTACAAGAGCACCTCCCGCTGAAGGGAGACCGTCAGCGGCGCAGGAACTGCGGGCCCTGGAGCGGCAGCCGGAAGGACGGGTCGCCGCCCGGGCCGGGCACGGGCAGCGGCGGGGCGGTCGCGGCCACGGGCTGCGGGTACCCGTAGGCGGGCGGCTCGGTGGGCGCCGCCTGGGTCCGGGGCGGGTGCTGGGTGACCGGGGCCGGTCCGACCAGGGCCTGGGTGGCGGGCAGCGCCGAGCCGGCCGTGCCGGCGTCCGGGGCGGCGCCCTCGGCGGCGTTCTCGTCCACCGAGATGCCGTGGTCGGTGGCCAGTCCCACCAGACCGTCCGAATAGCCCTCGCCCAGGGCCCGGAACTTCCAGGCGTCGCCGCGGCGGTACAGCTCCCCGCAGATCAGGGCGGTCTCGGCGCCCGTCTCGGGGCGCACGTCGAAGTGGGCGAGCGGTTCGGCGCCGCCCTGCGCGGTGGCGTCGTAGAGCAGGATCCGCAGGTCGCGGACCCGCTCGAAGGGCACGTCCTCGGCGGAGGCCACGACCAGGACCCGGTCCACGGCCGCCGGCATGCTGCTCAGGTCCGCCTGGATGGCGTCGGTGACGTCCTCGCCGAGCAGCTTCTTGCCCAGGCGCCAGACCGAGCCCGAGGGGTGCCGGGGCTGGTTGTAGAAGACGAAGTCCTCGTCGGAGCGCACGCGCCCGTCCCGGCCCAGGACCAGGGCGGAGGCGTCCACGTCCGGGACCTCGGGGCCGGTGGTCCAGCGCAGCACCGCCCGGACCGCCGTGGCGGTCACGGGGATGTTGGAGCCCTTCTGCATCGCGTGCGTCATGCCGGTCATCCTGCCCTCCCGGGCCGGAGCGGGACAATGCGGCCCCCCTTGTCAGGTCCACGCGGCCCTCGACTTGTACCCACGGCGGGTGGTGGGCATCGTGCAAGAGGGTTACCGGGATGTCATCTACTTGGGGAACTCTTGACACTCATTCGTACGTACTATTACCGGCCACGTCAGTCCGGCCGCCCAAGCAGTACGGGGGAAGCACATGCGTCACTTCGGGCACATTTCGCCCGCCCTTCGCGCGGAACTCTTCCACCGGGAACCGAGTGAATTCACCCTGGCCTCCCCGGCCCGGGTCCTCGCGGCCGCCCTCGGGGCCACCTTGTACAGCCCCGCCACCCGTCCGGCCCTGGCCGCGGACATCCGCAAGCAGACCGCCCGCGGAGTCGTCTCCATGGTCCTCTGCCTGGAGGATTCCATCAGCGACGGCGAGGTCGCGGCGGCCGAGGAGAACCTCGTCCGACAGTTCGAGGGGCTCTCGGAAGGCACCGACGAGCTGCCCCTGATTTTCATCCGGGTCCGCACACCCGAGCAGATCCTCGACCTGGTCACCCGCCTCGGTCCCACCGTGCGGCATCTGGCCGGATTCGTTCTTCCCAAATTCACCGAAACCAGCGGTGGCCCCTTCCTGGACGCGGTGGTCAAGGCCGAGGAGGTCGCCGGCCGCCGCCTCTACGCCATGCCGGTGCTCGAATCACCCGAGCTGCTGCACCTGGAGACCCGGGTCGAGACCCTCGCCGGGATCTCGCGGACCGTGAAACACCACCGCGAACGGGTCCTCGCCCTCCGCCTCGGCGTCACCGACTTCTGCTCCGCCTACGGACTGCGCCGCACCCCCGACATGACCGCCTACGACGTGCAGATCGTCGCCGGCGTCATCGCCGACGTGGTCAACGTCCTCAGCCGCGCCGACGGCACCGGCTTCACCGTCACCGGGCCCGTCTGGGAGTACTTCCGCCACCAGCAGCGCATGTTCAAGCCCCAGCTGCGCCGCAGCCCCTTCCTCGAAGGCCAGGCCGAGGAACTGCGTACCGCGCTGATCGAACACGACCTCGACGGGCTGCTCCGCGAGATCGAGCTCGACCGGGCCAACGGCCTGCTCGGCAAGACCTGCATCCACCCCGCGCACGTCCTGCCCGTGCACGCCCTCTCCGTGGTCTCCCACGAGGAGTACAGCGACGCCGAGGACATCCTGTGCCCGGACCGTGACGGAGGCGGGGTCCTCCGTTCGGCCTATACGAACAAAATGAACGAGGTGAAGCCGCACCGGGCCTGGGCGGAGCGGACCATGCTCCGCGCCGAGGTCTTCGGCGTGGCACGCGAACAGGTCGGCTTCGTGGACCTGCTCGCGGCGGGCCTCACGGGCGGAGCCCGGTGACGACGACGGAAGGGAACGCCATCAACGGCACGGTGTGGTCGGGAACGTGGGTCGGGGAACACCTCGGCGTGACGCTGAGTGACGACCGGAAGCCCCGGGGGACCGGCACGGACCCGGCGGACGGGCCGCCCCCGCGCCTGGCCGACCTGCTCGGCCTCGCCCTGCGGCGCAACCCCAAGCGGGCCCACCTCCTCGTCTCGCAGGTCCTCGGCAAGCACGTTCCGCAATCCCCGGAGACGGTCTACCGGGCCGGATACGGGCTCGGCGAGCGGGTCCGCGCCCTCCTCGGCCCCGAGGAGGCGGCCCGCGCCCTCGTCCTCGGCTACGCCGAGACCGCCACCGGCCTCGGACACTGCGTGGCCGACGGCCTCGGTTCCGCGCCCTGCCTGCACTCCACCCGCCGCCCCGTGGCCGGTGTGGCCGCCGCGGGCGGCTTCGAGGAGGCCCACTCGCACGCCACCTCCCACCTGCTGCTGCCCGAGGACCCCCGGCTCACGACCCGACCGGGCCCGCTGGTCCTCGTCGACGACGAGTTCTCCACCGGCAACACCGTCCTCAACACCATCCGCGACCTGCACGCCCGCCACCCCCGCGAGCACTACGTGGTGGTGGCGCTGGTGGACGTCCGGGCCCCCGCCGACCGGGACCGGCTGGACGCCTTCGCCGCGGAGATCGGCGCCCGGGTGGACCTCGTCGCCCTCGCCTCCGGCACCGTCGGCCTGCCCGACGGGGTCCTGGAACGCGGCACCGCCCTCGTCGCCGCCCACGAGCCCGCCCCCGGCTCCGCCCCGGCCCCCGGCTCCGCCCGGGCGCCCGAGGAGATATCCGGCGCGGCGGCCCCCGCCCCGGCCGCCGCCACGGAACGCGTGGACCTCGGCTGGCCCGCCGGACTGCCCGACGGCGGCCGGCACGGTTTCACCCCCGCCCACCGGGAGCGGCTGGAGGCCGCCCTCCCCGCCGTCACCACCCGCCTCGCCGAAGCCCTGGGCCCCCGCCCCGGCCGGATCCTCGTCCTCGGCAACGAAGAGCTGATGTACGCCCCGCTGCGCCTGGCCCGCGCCTTGGAGGCGCACGGCCTGGACGTGTCCTTCTCCACCACCACCCGCTCCCCGGTGCTGGCCGTGGACGACCCCGGGTACGCCATCCGCTCCCGCCTGGTCTTCCCCGCCCACGACCGGCCCGCCGACGGGCCCGGCGACCGGTACGCCTACAACGTGGCCGGGGCCGGCTTCGACACCGTCCTCGCCGTCGTGGACTCCGTGGGCGACACCCCCGAGCTGCACGCCCCCGGCGGACTCCTCGACGCCCTCGCCCCGCACACCGGCCGGGTCCTGCTCGCCGTGGTCCCCTCGTACGTGCCCGCCCCCGCCCGACCCGACCGGCAGGAGCCGACCATGCTTCCCGAGCCCCTGCGGGGTCCCGCCTTCTCCTCCTACGCGCCCGAGGACGTGGGCTGGCTCCTCCAGGACTTCTCCGGGGTCCGGCTGGAGGCCCCCACCGAGGAACGCGAGGAGGCCATCCAGGCGGGCGGCGCCCACTACGCCGAGTCCCTGCCCGTGGAGTACCAGCCCACCCCGGCCTACCAGGAGCTCTACGGGGCCGCGCTCACCGCCTCCGCCGCCCGGGTCGCCCGCGCGGTCGGCACCGTCACCGAGACCGTGCTCGCCGAACGCTCCCCGGCCCCCGTACTCGTCTCCCTGGCCCGCGCGGGCACCCCCGTCGGCGTGCTGATGCGCCGCTGGGCGCGGTACCGGCACGGCCTGGACCTCCCGCACTACGCCGTCTCCATCGTGCGCGGCCGCGGCATCGACGCCAACGCCCTGCGCTGGCTGGCCGCGCACCACGACCCGGCCGACGTGGTCTTCGTGGACGGCTGGACCGGCAAGGGCGCCATCACCCGCGAACTCACCGCCGCCCTCGCCGAGTTCCCCGGCTTCGACCCGGAGATCGTGGTCCTCGCCGACCCCGGCGGCTGCGTCTCCACCTACGGCACCCGCGAGGACTTCCTCATCCCCTCCGCCTGCCTCAACTCCACCGTCTCCGGGCTCATATCGCGGACGGTGCTGCGCGCCGACCTGGTCGGTCCGCACGACTTCCACGGCGCGAAGTTCTACCGCGAGCTGGCCGGAGCCGACGTCTCCGCCGCCTTCGTGGACACCGTCGCCGCCCGCTTCCCCGAGGTCGCCGACGCGGTGGCCGCCGAGGTCAAGGAACTGCTGGCGGCGGACCGTTCGCCCACCTGGGAAGGGTGGGCCGCGGTGGAGCGGATCAGCGAGGAGTACGGCATCCACGACGTCAACCTGGTCAAGCCCGGCGTGGGCGAGACCACCCGGGTGCTGTTGCGCCGGGTCCCGTGGAAGATCCTGGCCCGGCGCGGAGCCGAGGCCGAACTGGGGCACGTACGGCTCCTCGCCGAACAGCGGGGCGTGCCCGTCGAGGAGGTCGACGACCTCCCGTACAGCTGTGTCGGATTGATCCACCCCCGCTACACCAGGGGCGCCACCGGCGCCGACGGAAAGGCAGTGGTCTCGCAGTGACCGTTCTGATCGCCAGCGATCTCGACCGGACCCTCATCTATTCCCCGGCGGCCCTCGCCCTCGACGTACCCGACGCCCGTGCCCCCCGGCTGCTGTGCGTCGAGGTCCACGAGGGCAAGCCGCTGTCCTTCATGACGGAGACGGCGGCCGCCGGGTTCGCCGAGCTCACCGTCACCCCCGGCACCGTCTTCGTGCCCACCACCACCCGCACCCGCAAGCAGTACCAGCGGATCCGCTTCCCCGGCCGCCCCGCCCCGTACGCGATCTGCGCCAACGGCGGACAGCTGTTGGTGGACGGCGAACCGGACCGGGACTGGCGGCGCCGGGTCGCCGCCCGACTGGCCGCCGAGTGCGCCCCGTTGGAGGAGGTGCGGGCCCGCCTGACGGCCACCGCCGACCCGACCTGGCTGCGCAAGGAGCGGGTGGCCGAGGACCTCTTCGCCTACCTCGTCGTCGAACGACACCTGCTGCCCGAGGAATGGGTCAAGGAGCTGACGGAGTGGGCCGACGGCCGCGGCTGGACCGTCTCCCTCCAGGGCCGCAAGATCTACGCCGTGCCGCGCCCGCTCACCAAGAGCGCCGCGATGCGGGAGGTCGCCGAACGCACCGGGGCCTCCCTGACCCTGGCGGCCGGGGACTCCCTCCTCGACGCCGACCTGTTGCTCGCCGCCGATGTGGCCTGGCGTCCCGGCCACGGTGAGCTCGCGGACAGCGGCTGGCACGCCCCCGGCGTCACGGCCCTCGCCGAGCGCGGTGTCGCGGCGGGCGAGGAGATCGTCCGCCGGTTCGCCCGAGCCGCCCGCGAGCACGGGGTTCCGGCGGCAGACTGAGCCCATGACCAAGGGCAATTCAACGAAGATCACGGACGAGCTCTACGACTACGTGCTGGCCCACAACCCCCCGCTGGACGCCGTCCAGCGGGGGCTGGTGGCGCTGACCTGGGAGAAGTTCCCCGACGCGGCGAACATGCAGTCCGCTGAGGAGCAGGGGCCGCTGCTGGCCTTTCTGGTCCGGCTGGTCGGGGCCCGGCACGTGGTGGAGGTGGGCACCTTCACCGGTTTCTCCACCCTCGCCATGGCCCAGGCACTGCCCGCCGACGGCACCCTCATCGCCTGCGACGTCTCCGAGGAGTGGACGGCGTACGGCCGCGAGGCCTGGGAGGCGGCGGGGGTCGCGGACCGCATCGACCTGCGGATCGCGCCCGCGTTGGAGACCCTGCGCGCGATGCCGGAGACCCCGCACGTGGACCTGGCCTACCTGGACGCGGACAAGCAGAACCTCGTCGCGTACTGGGAGGAGCTGGTGCCCCGGCTCCGCCCGGGCGGCCTGATCGTCACCGACAACACCCTCTTCCACGGGCGCGTCCTGGAGCAGGAACCCTCGGAGGCGACGGCCGGGGTGAAGGCGTTCAACGAGCACGTGCAGAAGGACGCGCGCATGGACAGCGTCCTGACGGTCATCTCGGACGGACTGACCCTGTCGCGCAAGAGGTAGGCCGGGCCGCGGAGTTCCGGGTCAGGGGCCTCGGGCGGGGGCTCTCGCCGGTTCCTGCGCCAGCACTGGGGCGACCTGTTCGCGGGCGGCAAGTCGGGCGGCGCCAAC
>NZ_JBEOSD010000221.1:0-10240 GCF_040302735.1 Streptomyces sp. NPDC097619
AGGCTCGCCGAACTCCCGCTGGGCGGCACCGCCGTGGGCACCGGCATCGGCCGCGCCGCCCCACCACCGGTGTCGTCCGTCCGGCCCGCGCCTACTCCTCCGGGGGGAAGACCGCTTCGCCCGAGTCGCGCAGGGTGATGAGGATGGCTTCCACGGGGCAGCCCTCGGCGGCCGTCAGGACCGGTTCGCTCGCCTCGGTGTCGGGGGCCACGGGGTGCGACTGCCGGGCCGAGTCCAGCGCGAAGCCCTCCGGGGCGAGGGTGACGCACATGCCCGAGCCGATGCAGACCCCGCGGTCCACCTCCACGTGCCAGTGGTCCCCCATCAGGCCCCCGCCTCCGGCTGGTACCCGGCGGGCAGGTGGATCATCTTGTGCTCCAGGTACTCGCTCAGGCCCTCGGGCCCGAACTCCCGCCCCACGCCGCTGTTCTTGTAGCCGCCGAAGGGGCCGAGCATGTCGAGGCTGAAGGTGTTGACGTTGTAGGTGCCGGTGCGGACGCGGCGCGCGAAGTCCACGCCGTGTTCCACGTCCCCGGTCCACACGCTGCCGCTGAGCCCGAACTCCGAGTCGTTGGCGATCCGCACGGCCTCCTCCTCGTCCCCGTAGGGCAGCAGGCAGACCACCGGGCCGAAGATCTCCTCGCGGGCCACGCGCATGGAGTTGTCCACGTCGCCGAGGAGGGTGGGTTCCACGTACCAGCCCCGCTCCAGCCCCTTCGGGACCCCGCCGCCGGTGAGGAGCTTGGCCCCTTCCTCCTGTCCGAGGCGGACGTAGTCGAGGGAGCGCTGCTGCTGCCGGCGGGCCACCAGCGGGCCGATCTGGGTGGCCGGGTCCAGGGGGTCGCCGACCACCTGCGCGGAGGCGGCGGCGGCCAGGGCCTCGGCGACCTCCGCGTAGCGGCTGCGGGGGGCCAGCACGCGGGTCTGGGCCACGCACGCCTGGCCGTTGTTCATCCAGCCGGACTGGACAAGGCCCGGCACGGTGGTGTCGAGGTCGGCGTCGGGCAGGATCACCGCGGCGGACTTGCCGCCGAGTTCGAGGGTGACCCGGGTGAGGTTGCGGGCGGCCACCTCCATGACCCGCCGGCCCGCGGCCACGGAGCCGGTGAAGGCCACCTTGTCCACGCCGGGGTGCCCCACCAGGTACTCGCTGACCTCGCGGTCGGCGGGCAGCACCGAGAGCACCCCTTCCGGCAGCCCGGCCTCGCGGGCGATGTCGGCGAGGAGGTAGGAGTCGAGCGGGGACTCCGGGGAGGGCTTGAGGATCACGGTGGAGCCGGTGAGGAGGGCCGGTGCCAGCTTGGCCGCGGCCACGAACTGCGGCACGTTCCAGGGGATGACGGCGGCGACCACGCCCACCGGCTCGCGGCGCACCAGGATCGGCCCGAGGGCGCCCTGCCGGTGCTCCTCGTACGGGAAGTCGCGGGCCACGGTGATCGCGGCGTCGTAGACCATCATCGGCCCGAGGGCCTGGGCCAGCACGCTCCAGGAGTACGGGGATCCGTTCTGGGAGCTGATGGACCGGGCGATCTCCTCGTGCCGGACGGCGATGGCGTCCTTGATCCGCTCCACGACCGCGATGCGCTCCGCGAGGGAGGTCCGCGGCCAGGGCCCCTCGTCGAAGGCGCGGCGGGCGGCGGCGACGGCGCGGTCCACGTCCTCCCGGGAGGCGTGCGGGACCCGACCGATGACCTGCTCCGTATGGGGCGAGACCACCTCGATGACGGCGTCGCCCGCCGGATCGACCCACTCCCCGCCTATGAACAGCTTTCCGTGTTCCACGAGCTCGGTCATCGCTGCTGCCTCCTGCGGCCCGGCGCTTCGTTTCCTGACGCTGCTGCGGAAACTGATACCAGTTCCAGTTTCAGGAGTCCACGGCCGGGACGGAGATCCGACGACTGGTCAGAAAGGCCGAGACATGGTCGACTTGGGCTACTACTGCAACACGTTCTCGTGTGTCGCCGCGAGCGGCGCCCGGGGTCGTCGAGGAACAGCCGAGGAACCGTCGAGGCACAGGGGGCCGTCATGCCGCAGGAAGAACCCGGAGAACCGCAGGTCGCCGACCACGGCGGAGGCGTGTGGAGCATCCGGGTGCCGATCCCGGACAATCCGCTCGGCCACACCCTCGTCCACCTCGTGGAGACCGACCGGGGCCCCGTCCTGATCGACACCGGCTGGGACGACCCGGACTCCTGGGACACCCTCCGCGCGGGACTCACCGCCCTGGGCACCTCGGTCGCCGAGATCCACGGCGTGGTCATCACCCACCACCACCCCGACCACCACGGCCTCTCCGGCAAGGTCCGGGAGGCGTCCGGGGCCTGGATCGCCATGCACGAGGCCGACGCGGCCGTGGTCCGGCGCACCCGCTCCGCCGAGCCGGGCGTCTGGCTGGACTACCTCGCCGTGAAGCTGGCCGCCGCGGGCGCCCCCGAGGACCACCTGGCCCCCCTGCGGGCCGCCCGCGAGTCCGGCCGGATGCGGACCCTGCCCGGTCTGCGCGCCGCCCTCCCCGACCGGGAGATCGTCCCCGGCGACCTGCTCCCCCTGGCCTGCCGCCGGCTCCGGGCCGTCTGGACCCCCGGCCACACCCCCGGCCACGTCTGCCTGCACCTGGAGGAGGAACACCCCGCGAACCTGCCCGGCCACGGCCGCCTCTTCTCCGGGGACCACCTGCTGCCCGGCATCACGCCCCACATCGGCCTCTACGAGGACCCCGACGACACCACCGTCACCGACCCGCTCGGCGACTACCTGGACTCCCTGGAACGGATCGGCCGGCTGGGCCCCGCCGAAGTCCTCCCCGCCCACCAGCACCCCTTCACCGACGCCCCGGCCCGGGTCCGCGCCCTCCTCGCCCACCACGAGGAACGCCTCGCCGGCCTGCAGGCCCTCCTCGCCGCCCCCCTCACCCCCTGGCAGCTGGCCGAGCGGATGGAATGGAACCGGCCCTGGGCGCAGATCCCGTACGGCTCCCGCAACATCGCCGTCTCCGAGGCCGAGGCCCACCTGCGCCGCCTGGTCAAACAGGGCCGCGCCGAACCGGTTCCGGGCACCGACCCGATCACCTACCGCGCCCTCTGAGGGCCCCGCCACCGACCGACGGCACCCGCCGGAACCGGGCCCCCGCGCCCCCGCCCCGCCCTCGGGCACCGGGGCCCGGCCCCCACGGGCCGGTACAGTGGCCCGGTCGTCAACCCTTCCGTTCCGGGGAAAGCCGGTGTGAATCCGGCGCTGACCCGCAACCGTGAGCCGCCCCCGCGGCGGCCAGCCGGAACGCCCGGTACGGAGGTACACGGCTCGCGCCACCGCCCCCGGTGGCCGGCACCGTCGAGGAATACGGAGCCGGAGCCCCGGTGCCCCGTGTGCCCGCTCCGCTCCCCAGCAGGAGAGGCACCCGCCCCCCATGAACGTCCGCCGCAGCGCCGCCGCGCTCGCCGCATCCGCCGTACTCTGCGCGGCCGCCGCCCCCGCCGCCCTCGCCGCGCCGTCCCCGGCACCGCCGGTCCCCTCGGGCCTGTACGGCAAGGGCGACCCGACCTACGACGGCGTGTGGCGGCAGTCCCTGTCCTTCCTCGCCCAGTCCACCGCCGGTCTGCGCCCCGCCGGGCAGGCCGTGGACTGGCTGACCGGGCAGCAGTGCGCGGACGGCTCCTTCGCCTCCTTCCGGGCCGACGCCGCCAAGCCCTGTGACGCCGAGACCATGCGGGACTCCAACGCCACGGCCGCCGCCGTGCAGGCCCTGACGGCCGTCGGCGGCAAGGACGCCGTGGTCGCCAAGGCCGTGGCCTGGCTGAAGGCGGCGCAGAACGAGGACGGCGGCTGGGCCTACAGCCCGGCCCCGGGCGCGCCCAGCGACGCCAACTCCACCGGCATCGTCGCCGGTGCCCTGGCGGTGGCCGGGCAGCAGCCCGCCGCGGTGAAGTCGAAGGCCGGCAAGACCTCCTTCGACGCGCTGGCCGCGCTCCAGTTGACCTGCCCCCAGCCGGGCGTGTCCACCGCCGCCGACCTCGGCGCCTTCGCCTACCAGCCGGACAAGGCCGGGAAGCTGGCCGCCAACGCGGACGCCACCGCGGCCGCCGCCCTGGGCGTGCTCGGCAAGGGTCTGGTCGTGGCCGCCCCGACCACCGACGTGCCGGTCACCCCCGCGAAGCCCTCCTGCGGCAAGGCCCCGGCGGACGCCGCGCAGGCGGCGGCGGGCGCCGCCGGTTACCTGGACGCCACCCTGGCCAGGACGGACGCGCACCTGATGTCGGCGATGCCGGGCGCCACCGACCAGCCGGACGTCGGCAACACCGCCGACGCAGTGATCGCGCTGGCCGCCGGCGGCCACAAGGCGGCCGCCGCGAAGCCGCTGGCCTGGCTGGAGAAGAACGGCGCGGCCTGGGCGAAGACGGCCGGTCCGGCCGCTTACGCCCAGCTGGTGCTGGCCGCGCACGCGGGCGGCGCGGACCCGCGCGCCTTCGGCGGCACCGACCTGGTGGCCGCGCTCGGCACCCAGGGCCCGGCGCCCACCGAGACCGCCGTGGCCGGCGACGCGAACGACGCCGTGCAGGAGAACGACGACGAGGGCCTGGGCTCCGGCCTGTGGTGGATCATCGGCGCGGGCGCCGCGGCCGGCATGGGCATCGGCATCCTGATCAGCGGCCGCAAGCGGAAGCGGCAGTCGTGACCGCGCGCCGCCGCCCGGCCGTCCTGTCGCTGCTCCTGGCCCTCGGGGTGCTCCTGACCCTGGTGGGCGCGGGGCCCGCACTGGCCGCCGGGTACCGGTACTGGTCCTTCTGGGAGGGTGCGGGCGGCCAGTGGAAGTACGCCACCCAGGGCCCCTCCCTGGCCCGGCCCGCCGACGGCGAGGTGGTGGGCTTCCGGTTCGCGGTGAGCGCGGACTCGGCGGACGCCTCGAAGCCCCGGGCCGCCGCGGACTTCGCGGCGGTGTGCGCGGACACCCCGGCCCGCCCGGACCACAAGCGGGTGGCGCTCGTGATCGACTTCGGCGAGCCGTCGGACGCGCCGGCCGGGGAGACCCCGCCGCAGCCGGCCCCGCGGACGGCCTGCGCCTCCGTGGCGCCGTCCGCCTCGGCCGCCGAGGCGCTGGCGGCGGTGGCGAAGCCGCTGCGGTACGACAGCTCGGCGATGCTCTGCGCGATCTCCGGCTACCCCCGGAAGGGCTGTGGGGAGCAGGTCTCCGCGGAGTCCCCGGCCGATCCCGCGGCCACCCCGGCCCCCCGGGCGGAAGCCGCCGGTGAGGAGGACGGCGGCGGGCCCTCGGTGGGCCTGGTCGCCGGGATCGCCGCGGTCCTCGCGCTGGGTGGGGCCGCCTTCTGGCAGTCCCGCCGCCGCTCCTCCCGGTGACCGCCCCCGCCGGACCCGCCCGCCGGCGGCCCCCGGGTCCCGGCCCGGGCGGGCGGGGCCCGGCCGCCGCGGGTGCGGCCGGGACGGGTCCGGTGCGGCGGTCGCGGGCCTCCCGGTTCGCGGCGCCCGAGGCGGGACGGTCCAACGCCCTGCACGCCGGTGCCTGGTGGCTGTGGGCGCTGGGGCTGGCCACGGCGGCCTCGCGGACCACGAACCCGCTGCTGCTCGGCCTGATCGTGGGCGTGGCCGGGTACGTGGTCGCGGCCCGGCGCACCGACGCGCCCTGGTCGCGTTCGTACGGGGCCTTCGTGAAGCTGGCCCTGTTCGTGGTGGCGCTGCGGCTGGTGTTCTCGGTGGTGCTGGGTTCGGCGATCCCCGGCACGCATGTGTTGTTCAGCCTGCCCGAGGTGCCGTTGCCGGAGTGGGCGCAGGGGGTCCGCCTGGGTGGCACCGTCATGGCGGAGCAGTTGGTGTTCGCCGCGTACGAGGGCGCCAAGCTGGCGACGCTGCTGATCTGCGTGGGCGCGGCGAACGCCCTCGCGAATCCGGCGCGGCTGCTGAAGTCGCTGCCCGCCGCCCTGTACGAGGCGGGGGTGGCGGTGGTGGTCGCGATGACCTTCGCTCCGAACCTGGTCGCGGACGTGTCCCGGCTGCGGTCCGCCCGGCGGCTGCGCGGCCGTCCCACGGGCGGGGTGCGGGCGGTCCTGCAGATCGGGCTGCCGGTGCTGGAGGGCGCGCTGGAGCGCTCGGTGGCGATGGCCGCCGCGATGGACGCCCGCGGGTACGGGCGGACGGCCCGGGTGTCGCGCGGGGTCCGGCTCACCACGCACGTCCTGACCCTGGGCGGCCTGCTGGGGCTGTGCGCCGGGACGTACGGGCTGCTGGCCGCCGAGGGCGCGGGCTTCGGTCTGCCACTGCTGCTGGTCGGGCTGGTACTGGCGATGGCGGGGCTGCGGCTCGGCGGGCGGCGCAGCCTGCGCACCCGCTACCGGCCGGACCGCTGGGGTCCGCGGGCCTGGCTGGTGGCCGGGTCCGGGGCGGCCGTGGCGGCCCTGATGATCCTGGCGGGCGGCGCGGACCCGGAGGGTCTGCACCCCGGGGTCGTCCCCCTGGTCGCGCCCGGTCTGCCGTTGTGGCCCGCGGCGGCCGTGCTGATCGGGCTGCTGCCCGCTTTCGTCGCCCCCGTTCCCCCGGCCGCGCAGCGGCCGACCCGGTGAGGAGTCCGTTTCCGTGATCCGCTTCGAGCAGGTGTCCGTCCGGTACGGGGACGCCGCGGCGCCCGTGCTGAACGGCGCCGACCTGACCGTCCCCGAGGGGGAGCTGGTGCTCCTCGTGGGCCCGTCCGGGGTCGGCAAGTCCACCCTGCTGGGGGCGGTGTCGGGGTTGGTGCCGCACTTCACCGGCGGCACCCTGACCGGCCGGGTGACGGTGGCGGGCCGGGACACCCGGCTGCACCCGCCGCGGGAGCTCGCGGACGTGGTGGGGACGGTCGGGCAGGATCCGCTCGCGCACTTCGTCACCGACACCGTCGAGGACGAGCTGGCCTACGGGATGGAGTCCCTGGGGCTGGCCCCGGCCGTGATGCGGCGCCGGGTGGAGGAGACCCTGGACCTGCTGGGGCTGAACGAACTGCGGGACCGGCCGATCGCCTCGTTGTCCGGCGGGCAGCAGCAGCGGGTGGCGATCGGCTCGGTCCTGACCCCGCATCCGCGGGTGCTGGTGCTGGACGAACCCACGTCGGCCCTGGACCCGGCGGCGGCCGAGGAGGTGCTGGCGGTGCTCCAGCGGCTGGTGCACGACCTGGGCACCACGGTGCTGATGGCCGAGCACCGGTTGGAGCGGGTGGTGCAGTACGCGGACCGGGTGCTGCTGCTCCCCGGGCCCGGGGAGCCGCCGGTGCTGGACACCCCGGACGCGGTGATGGCGGTGTCCCCGGTGTTCCCGCCGGTGGTGTCGCTGGGCCGGCTGGCGGGCTGGTCCCCGCTGCCGCTGTCGGTGCGCGACGCCCGGCGGGTGGCGGGACCGCTGCGGGACCGGCTGGTCGCCGCCGCGCCGTCGACGCCCCTCCTCTCCGGCCCCTCACCCCTCCCCTCTTCTTCTCTCCCCTCTTCTTCTTCCGTTCCGGCCTCCGGTGCCCCCGCGCCCGGCGCCCCGCTGACCCCGGAAGGTCCGGCTCAGGCCGGGGCGGGGGCGGGCTCCGGGCCGGCGGCCCGCCTGCGGGGCCTCCTCGGCCGGCGCCGCGCCCCCGGCGCTCCCGCCGCCGCCCTGCCGGAGGCGGCGGAGGCGGTCCGCGCCGAGGGCCTGGGCGTGCGCCGCGGCCGGGCGGAGGTGCTGCGCGGGGTGGACCTGACGGTGGCCCGCGGCGAGGTCGTGGCCCTGATGGGTCGCAACGGCGCCGGGAAGTCCACCCTGCTCTCCGCCCTGGTGGGGATGCTGGAGCCGGCCACGGGCTCGGTGCTGACCGGTGGCGCCGTCCCGCACCGGACCCCGCCCGCCGAGATGGTCCGCCGGGTGGGCCTGGTGCCCCAGGAGCCCCGGGACCTGCTGTACGCGGACACCGTGGCGGCCGAGTGCGAGGCCGCCGACCACGACGCCGGGGCGGCGCCGGGCACCTGCCGGGCGCTGGTCACCCGCCTGCTGCCCGGGGTCGGCGACGGGATCCACCCGCGGGACCTGTCCGAGGGGCAGCGGCTGGCCCTGGCCCTCGCGCTGGTCCTGACCGGGCGCCCGGCCCTGCTGCTGCTGGACGAGCCGACCCGGGGCCTGGACTACGCGGCGAAGGCCCGGCTGGTGACCGTCCTGCGGTCGCTGGCCGCCGAGGGGCACGCCATCGTGCTGGCCACGCACGACGTGGAGCTGGCCGCCGAGCTGGCCCACCGGGTGGTGATCCTGGCGGGCGGGGAGGTGGTCGCGGACGGGCCCACCGCCGAGGTGGTGGTGTCCTCCCCGGCCTTCGCCCCGCAGGTGGCGAAGATCCTCGCGCCGGGCCACTGGCTCACCGTGCCGCAGGTCGCGGCCGTCCTCGGGGAGGAGGCGTGAGCGCCCCGTCCGCGGGGCGGCTGCGCGCGGTCCGGATCGGCCCGCGGGGGGCCGTGGCCCTGCTGCTGGTGAGCGCGATCGGGATCGCCGGGTTCGGTTGGCCGCTGCTGGCGGACTCCCGGTCCGCGCTGCTGGGGCACGCCCAGGACGCGCCGTGGCTGTTCGCGGCGCTGCTGCCGCTGCTGGTGGGGGTGGTCGTCGCGACCATCGCCGACGACGGCGCGGACGCCAAGGCGGTGGCCATGCTGGGCGTACTGGCCGCGGTGGGGGCGGCGCTGCGGCCCCTGGGCGCGGGTACGGCCGGTCTGGAGCCCATGTTCTTCCTGCTGGTGCTGAGCGCCCGGGTGCTCGGTCCGGGGTTCGGGTTCGTGCTGGGCGCGGTCACGATGTTCGCGTCGGCGCTGCTGACGGGCGGGGTGGGGCCGTGGATGCCGTTCCAGATGCTGTCGATGGGCTGGTTCGCGCTGGGGGCGGGGCTGCTGCCGGGTGCGGGGCGGCTCCGGGGCCGGGCGGAGCTGGCGATGCTCGCGGCGTACGGCTGCGCGGGGGCGTTCGGGTACGGGCTGGTGATGAACCTCCAGGGGTGGCCGCTGATCGCGGGCCTGGCGAGCGGGGTGTCCTTCCGGCCGGGGGACGACCTGGCGTCGAACCTGGCCCGGTTCGTGGCGTACTACCTGACGACCTCGCTGGGCTGGGACCTGGGGCGGGCGGTGACCACGGTGGTGCTGACGCTGACGCTGGGCGGGACGGTGCTGCGGGCACTGCGCCGGGCGACTCGGAAAGCTGCGTTCGACGCGCCCGTGGCCTTCGATTCCGGGGGGAAAGTGGCCCGGGACACACCCAAAAAAGGGGTATAACCGGTCACTGGGGGTGAGATCCGGGGCCTCCGACGGTGAGCCGCCCCACAGGACCTACGTCACATACGAACCGGGCTAGTAGTCCTTCGGCGTTCCGCTCACACCCCCTTTACGCCAGCCGGCGCCTGGGCGGGACCCCGGGGGCGGGGAGGGGGGTCGAGGGGCCCCCGGCTCCGATGGCGGGTAGTAGGAGGGGTCGTTGCCGGCGGCGCCGCGGCCTGGCTAACTGGTTGATGTCGCAGGGCGGCCCGGGTTCCTCACCCGCCGCCGACGAACCCCTCTCCACCGCGTGAGTGGCTCACGCATGTCTCCGGCATGCCCCCGCGATCGACCCTGTCCCCGACGAAAGGTTCCTTTCGTGTCCGTCTCCGTCATCCGTCGCATCACCGCTTCGAAGAAGGCCCTCGCCGGCACCGTCGTCGGCCTGACCGCCGTCGGCAGCATGCTCGCCGCGGTCCCCGCGCAGGCGGCCCCCATGGACGCCAAGTCCATCGCCCGCCAGATGATCCCGGACGCCGCCCAGTTCGCGGCCTTCAACAACATCGTTTCGCGTGAGAGCGGCTGGAACCACACCGCGACGAACTCTTCCTCCGGTGCGTACGGCCTGGTCCAGGCCCTGCCGGCCTCGAAGATGTCCTCCGCCGGTTCCGACTGGAAGACCAACCCGGCCACCCAGATCAAGTGGGGTCTGGACTACATGAACTCCCGCTACGGCAGCCCGGTCGGCGCCTGGAACTTCTGGCAGCAGAACCACTGGTACTAAGCCGTATACGGCGCGGCTCACCGCCGCACCGTCCGGTACCGAGCCGTACCCCTGCGGCCGCTGCCGCTGGTACCGAGCACGTACCGATTGCCCGCGAGGCGGGCCCACAGCTTTCGAAGGCCCCGGTGGCCGGCCTCCCCAGTGTCCGGGTCGCCCCCGCCGAGGGCCCCGCCCTCGTGGACACCCCCGGCGCCGACGTGATCCTGATCGACGGGCGCCGCGACCTCCC
>NZ_JBEOSD010000222.1:0-9975 GCF_040302735.1 Streptomyces sp. NPDC097619
CCGTGGCCGACCAGGTTCTCGCCCTCCGCGATCCGCAGGTCGGGCCTCTTGCGGCCCAGGCGAGGCTTACCGAGCCCCGAAGCCGACACTGAGTGGATCCCATCGGGTGGGCTCCACTCAGTGGGCGCCACCCAGTGGGCGCCACCCTCGCGGTGGGTTCCACTCGGTGGAGTCCACCGCGGTGCGCACCCGCTTGACCGTGGACGCCACGCTCGGGCGCACCACGATGTCCCGCACCGCACCGGGTGCGCACCGTCCGCACCCTCGCCCAGCCACCCCCTTGACCGGGTGCGGCTCCACCCCTTGACCACGTTCTCCACCGGCACGTTTCTCCTGGACGCAGCCGGTTGCGGCCGCGATCAGGGCCTGGTCAAGGGGGTGTGTGATAAGGCTCCGCCAACACGGAAGCGCACCTGGTGCGGTGCACGGTGGCGCGCATCTTGGCCGGTGCCGGTGCCGGTGCCGGTGCGGGTGCGGTGCGGTGCAGCGGACCGCGGTGGTGTGGTGCGGTGGTGCGCCCATCGGGTGAAGGCCACCCGATGGGCGTGGTGCGCACCGTCGCCGTCCCCGCCGCGAACTACGCCCACTGCCTCCAGCTGGCGCAGGTCACCGGCGACGTCCTCATGGTCGTCGGTGAGTGCCTGTCTGGATACCGCAGAGGTCCAGTTCAGGGCCATGTTGCGGCTCGTGGGACGGAAGGCACCGTTCGGAAGTGGCACCGCGATGGCGGTAGTCCGGCACGCTGCCATGCTTCCGGAACAGGTGCTTCGCCCGGAAGACGGTGAGCGGCGGCGCACGGTGCCGCAGGAGTCTTGGACCCGCAGGCTCACGACCAGCGTCGCGCCCTGGAACATGTCCGCGGGCGGATCTCCCACGACGACGGAGAAGAAGACTGTTGAAACCTGGCACAGATCGATGGGCGGCGAGTAGCCGGTCCCGGAGAGCGTGGGACCCGCTGGATCATCGAGGTTGTTGGCCCAGATCCGTTGCGCGGGCTGAAACACGGTTCCTCCGAGATCTGGCGGGGGGAGCGCGATCCTACTCCCCGGAGACAACCACGGTGACGTGGGCCGCCCCAACGGAAACCCTCTCTGCCGGAGCAGCCATGGCCGTACCGCAGTCCAGGTATCCAGACAGACAGTGAGGAACCGGACGACGAAGTCGATGACGGCGCAGGTGATGCCCTGCGCGGCGGCTGGCCCGGCCTGTGCCCAGGTTCGCAGGGTGGCCACCAGGACCTGGCCGAGGACTTCCAGGGCGAACATCTCCGTGGTCGGTTCGCCGGCCTCCGGGCCGGGCAGCGCGGTGACGGGGGCGACGATCCGCTCGACGGGGTCGACGAGCAGGTCGGCCATCCGCGGCTCGGCGCCGGCGAACTCGCGGGCGGCCTCGACGTCCTGGACCTGGATGGCGCGGAGGTAGCTGAACGCGCTGATCGCCGCGTGCGGGGTCATCGGGGCGAGCGGCAGGGCGGTGGTCTCGGGCATGACGGCTCCTCGTGTACGGCACGCCGCGCGGTTCACGGCAGCCACGAACCGATGCTCGAACGGCGCCCCTGTGGACAGAATCCGGCGCCGAGGGGGAGAACTCCCCCTCCTCCGGATTGTGAACTTGGCGCTTGCCTGGCCACTTTGACCCGTAGCGGGCCACGCAACGAAGTGTGGGCTGTGACCGGACCCCCGTCCCGGTCACAGCCCGCACGTCGTTGGTCGGCCGACGACCCAGCCCGTCAGCAGCCGCCGGAGGTGGAGGCCGGGCCGCCGATGGTCAGCGTGGCGGGGGCCGCGCAGCAGCCTCCGCCGGCCTCTTCCGTGGCTGCGGGCTCGTCGAAGAGGCCGGCGCCGCCGCAGACTCCGGTCTCGGGCAGGGTCAGTTCGATGCGCTCGGCGGCCTCGTGGTCGCCGGCGAGGTGGGCGGCGATGGAGCGGACCTGTTCGTAGCCGGTCATGGCGAGGAAGGTGGGGGCGCGGCCGTAGGACTTCATGCCGACGAGGTAGACGCCCTTCTCCGGGTGGGACAGCTCGGCCTGGCCGTGCGGGTAGACGGTGCCACAGGAGTGCTGGTTCGGGTCGATCAGCGGCGCGAGCGCGGTCGGGGCCTGGAGGCGCTCGTCCAGGCCGAGGCGCAGCTCGTCGAGGAAGGAGAGGTCGGGGCGCAGGCCGGTGAGGACGATGACCTCGTCGACCGGGTCGAGGCGGCGTGCGTCCTCGCCGACGAGGATCAGGCGGCCGTCGGTGTCGCGTTCGACGGCGTCGGTGCGGAAGCCGGTGACGGCGTCGGCGTAGCCGTCGTCGACGGCGGCCTTCGCGGCCAGGCCGAGGGCGCCGCGGGCGGGGAGTTGGTCGGCGGCGCCGCCGCCGAAGGTGGATCCGGAGATCCCGCGGCGCAGGATCCACGTGGTGTGGGTGCCGGTGCCGTCGTCGGTCTTGGCGAGGTCGGCGAGGGAGGCGAGTGCGGTGAAGGCGGAGGCGCCGGAGCCGATGACCGCGGTGCGCTTGCCCGCGTACCGGGCCCGGGTGGCGGGGTCCTTGAGGTCGGGGATGCGGTAGGAGATCCGGTCGGCCGCAGCCTTCTCGCCGAGTGCGGGCAGGCCGCTGCCGCCGGCCGGGCCGGGCGTGGCCCAGGCGCCGGAGGCGTCGATCACGGCGCGGGCGTGGATCCGCTGCTCGGTGCCGTCGGGGTCGGTGTAGTGGATGACGAAGGGCTGGGCCTCGCGGTCGGCGTCGACGATGCGGTCGCGGCCGCTGCGGGAGACGCCGGTGACGGCGGCGCCGTAGCGGACCTTCTCGCCCAGGACGTCGGCCAGCGGCTGGAGGTAGAAGTCGGCCCAGTCGCCGCCGGAGGGGTAGGCGGCGCCGTCGGGGCGGATCCAGCCGGTGGGGGCGAGGAGCTTCTCGGCGGCCGGGTCGACGACCTCGGACCAGGGCGAGAACAGCCGCACGTGCGACCAGGCGCGCACCGCCGTCGCCGCGGTCGTACCGGCCTCCAGGACCAGGGGCTCGATGTTCCGCTCGATGAGGCGGGCGGCTGCGGCCAGGCCGATGGGGCCGGCGCCGATCACGACGACGGGCAGGTCTGCGGTGGATGCGTTCACGACGGGGCTCCCCAATTGATTCGACAACTGTCGATGTCCTGGGTTCCAGCGTGACACCGCGCATCGACGTTCGTCAACATAGACATACATCGAAGTTGCGGGGATGATGGGCGCATGACTACGAAGGTGTTGCCGCTGCTGGAGCCCGAGACCGTGGCACCGTGCTGCCCGCCACTGTCGGAACGCCCACTGACCGCGGAGGAAGCCGAGCGGACCGCGGTCATGTTCAAGGCGCTGGGCGACCCGGTGCGGCTGCGCCTGTTCTCCCTGGTCGCCTCCCACGAGGGCGGGGAGGCGTGCGTGTGCGACATCTCCGACGTCGGTGTTTCCCAGCCCACCGTCTCCCACCACCTGAAGAAGCTCAAAGAGGCGGGCCTGCTCTCCTCCGAGCGGCGGGGGACCTGGGTGTACTACCGCGTCGAGCCCTCCGTCCTGGCCGCGATGGGCGCACTCCTCGCCGGGGCGGGGAAGGCGGCGTGAGGGGAGTGCGGATCGAGCCCCTGCTCTCCGAACACGCAGAGCAGGTCCTGGGGATCTATCAGGCCGGGATCGACGAGGGTGACGCCACCTTCGAGACCCGGGCCCCCGCATGGGCGGCGTTCGACGCCTCCCGACTTCCCGGGCACCGCTTCGTCGCCCTCGACGACGAGGGCCGGGTGCTCGGGTGGGTCGCGGCGAGCGCGGTCTCGGACCGATGCGCGTACGCGGGTGTGGTCGAGCACTCCGTGTACGTCCACCCCGAAGCCCGCGGCCGCGGCGTGGCCCGTGCGCTCCTGGACGCGTTGATCGCCTCCACCGAGCAGGCGGGGATCTGGACGATCCAGTCCGGGATCTTCCCCGAGAACACCGCCAGCCTCGCCCTCCACGCGCGGGCCGGATTCCGCGTCATCGGCACCCGCGAACGCATCGGCCGCCACCACGGTGTGTGGCGCGACGTCGTACTGCTGGAACGTCGCAGCCGACAGATCAGCTGATCGTCTGGACGGCGTAGAGGGCCCCGACGCCGGCGGCCAGCGTGCCGAGCAGCAGCCGCAGGGCCTTCTCGGGGAGGCGGGGTTGGAGGCGGGCGCCGAGGTAGCCGCCGATGAGGCCGCCCAGGCCGCAGGCCAGGCCGAGGAACCAGTGGGGCGCGATGGCGCCGGATCCGCCCAGCGCGAGCAGGCCGTAGGTGGCGGCGCCGACGAGGGAGGTGACGAACGTCGCGGCCAGGGCCGCGGGCGCGACCTTCGTGACCGGCATCCCGCGCCCTACCAGGATGGGCCCGAGGAGCGAGCCGCCGCCGATCCCGTAGATCCCGCCCACGATGCCCACGATCACGGCGAGACCTGTCACTACGCCCGGCGGCGGTTCGGCCTCGCCGGACCTCAGAGGCCGCTGGGATGGCAGGAGCGTGCGGGTGATCAGCCACAGGCCCAGCGGCAGCAGGAAGACGGCTACCAGGGCCTTGAAGACCGTCGGGCCGGGGATGGCGAACACGCGGATGACGGCGCCGATGACGACCCCGGGCAGGGTACCGAGCACCAGGTGGCGTACAAGTGGGCCGCGCAGGGCACCGCTGTGGCGGTAGCGCCACAGGGCGCCGGGGCCGGCGACGACGTTGTAGAGGAGATTGGTCGGGGTCACCGCCGGGCTGGGCACCGCGAAGACGCTCAGCTGCACCGGCAGCAGGAACACCGCGCCCGAGACGCCCACCGGCGCGGTCACGACGGCTATCAGCAGGCCCGCGGTGAGCCCGGCCAGCCCCACCCCCCAGTCCACGTGCGTCAGCCTCGGTCGATGTGCACGCTGGTGGACTTCACCCGGGCGGTGACCTGCACACCGGCCTCCAGGCCCAGTTCCTCGACGGCCTCGCGGGTCAGCAGCGACACCACACGGTGCGGCCCGGCCTGCACCTCCACCTGAGCGGTGACATCGCCGAGCTTGACGGTGGTGACGATGCCCGGGAAGGCGTTGCGGGCAGAGGTGGAGGAGGCGTCTTGTTCCTCGGTGGCTTCCTTGGCGACCTGGACGCAGAACGCGGCGAGGTCGGGCCCGTCCACCATGCGCCCCTTGCCTTCACGCCGCGTGGGGAACCGGTCGGCGTCCGCCCACCGGCGTGCGGTGTCGATGCTGACGCCCAGCAGCTCGGCGGCCTGGCCGATGGTGTAGGTCTGCATGCGCCCACCCTAGAGGCGTCCCAGCGCGCCCTTGTCCGGTGCCACGACCAGCTCAGGGCCGCAGGAGGCCGGCGATCTCGCGGGCGGCGTCGCGCGCCGGGCGCCCCACCCCGATCAGGGTCGCGGAGGCGGGGCCGGTCCAGTCGCCGTACCCGAGGAAGTGCAAGCGCGGTTCGTCCACCGCGCGGGTTCCGGCGGTGGCGATGTGTCCGCGGCTGCCGCGCAGGCGCAGGGCCGCGAAGGGGGCGAGCGCAGGCCGGAACCCGGTGCACCAGACGACCGCGTCCGCTTGCGCTCGGGTGCCGTCCGCCCACTCAACCCCGGTGGCGGTGAGCTGGGTGAACATCGACTTCGCGGCCAGGAGCCCGGCGTCGCGGGCAGCGCGTACGGGTGGGACGGCGACGATGTCGCCGAGGGAGGCGACGCCGCCAGTATCGGTGCGGCCTTCGTCGAGAGCGCGGCGGCGGGCGGTCGCCGCGTCGAAGAGGGCGCGGCCGTCGATGTCGTCGGCGAGGTAGCGGGGCGGCCGCTGGGTCACCCACGTCAGGTCGGTCCCGGCGTGGGCGAGGTCGGCGGCGATCTGGGCGCCGGAGTTCCCGCCGCCCACGACGACGACCCGCTGTCCGGCGAACTCGGCCGGGTTCGTGTACTGGACGGTGTGGAGCTGGCGGCCGGTGTACTCGCGGCGGCCGGGGACGGCCGGGATGAAGGGCCGGGTCCAGGTGCCGGTGGCGCTGACGACCGCGCGGGCCCGCCAGTCGCCGCTGTCCGTCGCGACGCGCAGGAAGGTGCCGTCGCGGTGGACTGCGGAAACCCACGCCCCGCGCTGTACCGGCAGGTCGTACCGCTTCTCGTAGTCGGCGAGGTAGTCGACCACGTGCTGCGCGTCCGGGTACGTCTCGCCTTCCTGGACGGGCATGAGCCAGCCGGGAAGGGAGGAGTACTGGGCGGGGGAGAACAGGCGCAGGGAGGCCCAGGTGTGTTGCCAGGCTCCGCCCGGCGCCGTCTGGGCGTCGAGGATGACGTGCTCGACGCCCAGGCGGCGCAGGTGGTAGCCGGCGGCGAGTCCTGCTTGGCCGCCGCCGATCACCACCACGTCGGTGCGTTGGCTCATGAGGTGAGCTTGTCCGCGGTGAACTTGCGGCGCCAGGCCAGGGACACGTAGACGAGG
Source organism: Streptomyces sp. NPDC097619 (assembly GCF_040302735.1). Classification (NCBI taxonomy): domain Bacteria; kingdom Bacillati; phylum Actinomycetota; class Actinomycetes; order Kitasatosporales; family Streptomycetaceae; genus Streptomyces; species Streptomyces sp. NPDC097619. The sequence continues at coordinate 6,422 of NZ_JBEOSD010000222.1, forward strand.
GCGACGAGGACGGGGACCTCGATGAGGGGGCCGACGACGCCGGAGAGGGCCTGGCCGGAGGTGACGCCGAAAGTGGCGATGGCGACCGCGATGGCCAGCTCGAAGTTGTTGCCGGCCGCGGTGAAGGCGAGGGTGGCGGTGCGGTCGTAGTTCAGGCCGATCGCCTTGCCGAGCGCGAAGGTGCCGAACCACATGACCGCGAAGTAGACCAGGAGCGGCAGGGCGATCCGGGCGACGTCCCAGGGCTGGGAGGTGATGGTCTTTCCCTGGAGGGCGAAGAGGATGACGATCGTGAACAGCAGCCCGTACAGGGCCCACGGGCCGATCTTCGGCAGGAACTTCGCCTCGTACTGCTCGCGGCCCATCCGCTTCTCGCCGATCCGGCGGGTCAGGAACCCGGCCAGCAGCGGGACGCCGAGGAAGATGACGACGTTCAGGGCGATCTTCCACATGGAGATGTCGAGGTGCTCGCCGTCGCCGAGGCCGAGCCAGCCGGGCAGCAGATCGAGGTAGAACCAGCCCAGCACGCCGAAGGCGATGACCTGGAAGACGGAGTTGAGGGCGACCAGGACGGCGGCGGCCTCGCGGTCGCCGCAGGCCAGGTCGTTCCAGATGATGACCATGGCGATGCAGCGGGCCAGGCCGACGATGATCAGGCCGGTGCGGTACTCGGGCAGGTCCGCCAGGAAGATCCAGGCGAGCGCGAACATGAGCGCGGGGCCCAGGATCCAGTTGATGACCAGCGAGGAGACCATCAGGCGGCGGTCGCCGGTGACCGCGTCGAGCCGGTCGTAGCGGACCTTCGCCAGGACCGGGTACATCATGATCAGCAGGCCGACCGCGATGGGCAGGGAGATCCCGCCGATCTCCACCTTGGCGAGCGCGTCGTCCAGGCCGGGGATCAACCGGCCGAGCCCGAGCCCGAGGCCCATGGCGAGAAGGATCCAGACCGCGAGGAAGCGGTCCAGGGTGGAGAGCTTCGCGACGACCGAGGAGTCTTCGGTCGTCGCGGGAGCTTGGGTGGGGGTCACGGACAGGCCCTCTTGTTCTCGGCGGCGGTGCGCGCGGAAGCGGCCAGGTCGGCGAACTGGCCGGCGAGCTGGGCGATGACGTCCGGGCACAGCTTGTAGTAGACGAAGCGGCCGCACGGCTCGGTCTCCACGACCCCGGCCTCTCTGAGGACCTTCATGTGGTTGGAGAGGTTGGTCTGCTTGGCGCCGGTCTCCTCCACGAGGTGGGTCAGGCAGAGCGTCTCGCGGGCCAGCAGGGTCACGATCCGGAGCCTGAGGGGATCTCCCAGGACTCGGAGCACTTCAGTGTCGACTGACGTCATCATGGGCTGATACTGTCACATCACTCGGGGCTGACACCAGCCCAGGCTGACCCTATTGGCTCCGTCGAACGGGAACGCCATGCCCCCATCTGCATCACCTCCGCTGCCGGACGAACGCCTGGCAGCGGGAGCAGCCCGCCTCTCCACCCGGTACACCGGACGCTTCGCGCCGGAGACCGTCCTTCGGCTGCTCGCCGACTCCTGCGCCCGCCTCGCCGAGCAGGCACGCATCCGAACGCACCTGATCGTGCTCGCCGAACGGCTGACCGCAGAGCGCTCGGACGCCCTCGCTCACACTCGGGGTCTGTCCAGCGGTGGCCGGGTCCGGGTCCTGTTCGTGTGCAGCCACAACGCGGGCCGCTCCCAGACGGCCGCCGCCCTCCTCGCCCACCGGGGCGGCGAGCGGGTGACCGTCTCCTCGGCCGGCACCCATCCGACCGAGGACGTCGGGCCGTTGGTCGCCCATGCCCTGACCGAGGCCGGCGTGGACCTGGCCGACGCCTACTCCAAGCCGCTGACCGAGGAAGTCGTCCAGGCCGCCGACATCGTGATCACGATGGGCTGCGGCGACGCCTGCCCCGTCGTCCCCGGCCGCCGCTAGCTCGACTGGCCCGTACCCGACCCCGACGGTGCTCCGATCGCGCACGTCCGGGACATCCGCGACGCCATCGACACCCGCATCACCGAACTCCTCGCCGAGCTCGGCACCTGACCCGTCCGATCCGCTCATCCCCGCAGCTACCTGATCCCCAAGGAAGAACGATGCCCTCCACCCCTGCCGCGTCCGTCCTGTTCGTCTGCATTCACAACGCGGGCCGCTCCCAGATGGCCGCCGGGTTCCTGCGCCACCTCGCCGGTGACCGCGTCGAGGTCCGCTCCGCCGGCTCCATGCCCGGCGAGCAGATCAACCCCTCCGCGGTGGCCGCGATGGCCGAGCTGGGCATCGACATCTCCGACCAGACCCCGAAGGTTCTCACCCCCGAGGCCGCCCAGGCCTCCGACTACATCATCACGATGGGTTGCGGTGACGCCTGCCCGTACTTCCCCGGGAAGACCTACCTCGACTGGCAGCTCGAAGACCCCGCCGGGCAGGGAGTCGAAGCCGTCCGCCCCATCCGCGACGAGATCAAGACCCTCATCGAGGGCCTGATCGCCGACATCGACGCCAAGAAGCAGGGCTGACCACCGTGACCGACACCCCCACCACCACCGGTGACGGCATACGCGAGGTCATCATCATCGGCTCCGGCCCCGCCGGATACACCGCCGCCCTCTACACCGCCCGCGCCCAACTCAAGCCGCTGCTCTTCGGCAGCAGCATCTTCGTCGGCGGCTCCCTGACCACCACGACCGAGGTCGAGAACTTCCCCGGCTTCCCCGACGGCGTCGACGGCCCGGACCTCATGGCCGACATGCGGACCCAGGCGGAGAATTTCGGCGCCGAGATGATCGACGACGACATCGTGGCCGTCGATCTCACCGGGCCCGTCAAGGAGGTCACTGACTCCGAGGGCACCGTCCACCTCGCCAAGACGGTGATCATCGCGACCGGCTCCGGCTACCGCAAGCTCGGCCTGCCCAAGGAGGACGAGCTGTCCGGCCGCGGGGTGTCGTGGTGCGCGACCTGCGACGGGTTCTTCTTCCGCGACCGCGACATCGTGGTGGTCGGCGGCGGCGACACCGCGATGGAGGAAGCCACCTTCCTCACCCGCTTCGCCCGCTCGGTCACCGTCGTCCACCGCCGTTCCACCCTGCGCGCCTCCAAGGTCATGCAGAACCGGGCCTTCTCCGACGACAAGATCTCTTTCGCCTTCGACAGCGAAATCGCCGAAATCAAGGAGACGAACGGCATGCTCTCCGGCGTCGTCCTGCGCGACACCTTCACCGGCAAGCTCCGCGACCTCGACGTCACCGGCCTGTTCATCGCCATCGGCCACGACCCGCGCACCGAACTCTTCACCGGGCAGGTCGCCCTCGACGACGAGTGCTACATCAAGGTCACCTCGCCCTCGACGCGCACCAACATCCCCGGTGTCTTCGCCGCCGGCGACGTCGTCGACCACGCCTACCGCCAGGCGATCACCGCAGCCGGCACCGGCTGCGCGGCGGCACTGGACGCCGAGCGGTACCTCGCCGCCCTGCGCACCCAGGACGAGCCGGTCACGGCGCCCGCCTGACACCAGGGCAGCAGAAGGGGGCGGCCGACTCCGCAGAGTCGGCC
>NZ_JBEOSD010000223.1:0-9813 GCF_040302735.1 Streptomyces sp. NPDC097619
ACGTAGGCGTGCAGGCGGTTGGCGCCGTCGCGGACGTAGCCGATGTCCTGAAGGTGTTCGTCGTCGGCCACGAGCACGGACAGGTCCGGGAAGAGCTCGGCGCCGCGGGCGCCGCCCAGGAGGTGGCCGCGCGGCGCTGGGCCGCCGAGGGGGTCCAACGGCAGCGGGCCTCGTACTCCTGCTCCGCTTCCCGCACCGCCTCCGCCGTCCGGGCCGAGAGCACCGCGGACAGCACCACGGCCAGCGCCGCGACCTCCTCCGCGCTCGGCTGCCCCTTCGTGAGCTTCCACGACTGGGCCGCCAGCAGGGCCGGGGCCGCGTCCACCCCGTCCACCACCGTGCCCGCCGCCGGTACCGCCTTGATCGCCATCGGTGCTCCTTCTCCTCAAAGCTCCTGGACCGGCCGCGCTACTGCGGCTGGTTGCCGTGCTTGCGGGTGGGCAGCGGGGCGTGCTTGCCGCGCAGCATCGCCAGCGCCCCGATCAGGGCCGAACGGGTGTCGGCCGGGTCGATCACGTCGTCCACCAGACCGCGCTCGGCGGCGTAGTACGGGTGCATCAGCTCTTCGCGGTACTCGTCGATCCGCGCGGCCCGGGTGGCGTCCGGGTCCTCGGCCGCGGCGATCTCCCGCCGGAAGACCACGTTCGCCGCGCCCTCCGCGCCCATCACCGCGATCTCGTTGACCGGCCAGGCCAGCGCGATGTCGGTGCCGATGGAGCGGGAGTCCATGACGATGTACGCGCCGCCGTACGCCTTGCGCAGCACCAGCGAGATCCGCGGCACCGTCGCGTTGCAGTACGCGTACAGCAGCTTCGCCCCGTGCCGGATCACGCCGTTGTGCTCCTGGTCCACGCCCGGCAGGAAGCCCGGCACGTCCACCAGGCTGACCAGCGGGATGTTGAAGGAGTCGCAGAACTGCACGAACCGCGCGGCCTTTTCGGAGGACTCGATGTCCAGCACGCCCGCCATGGACTGCGGCTGGTTCGCCACGATGCCCACCACCTGGCCGCCGAGCCGGGTCAGGGCGCAGATGATGTTCTGCGCCCACAGCTCGTGGACCTCGAAGAACTCGCCGTGGTCGGCGATCTCCTCGATCACCTTGCGCATGTCGTAGGCCCGGTTCGGGTCCGCCGGCACCAGGTCCGCCAGGCACTCGTTGCGGCGGTCCACCGGGTCGTCGGCGAGCTCGGCGGGCGGCAGCTCGCGGTTGTTGGCGGGCAGGTACGACAGCAGGTGCCGGACCTCCTCCAGGCAGTGCTCCTCGTCGTCGTACGCGAAGTGCGCCACGCCCGAGGTGCCCGCGTGCACGTCGGCGCCGCCGAGCCCGTCCTGCGTGATCTGCTCGCCCGTCACCGCCTGCACCACGTCCGGGCCGGTGATGAACATCTGCGAGGTGCCGCGCACCATGAACACGAAGTCGGTGAGCGCGGGGGAGTAGGCCGCGCCGCCCGCGCACGGACCCATGATCACGCTGATCTGCGGGATCACCCCGGAGTTGCGCACGTTGCGCTGGAAGATGCCGCCGTACCCGGCCAGGGCGGTCACGCCCTCCTGGATGCGGGCACCGGCGCCGTCGCAGAGCCCGACCACCGGTGCTCCGGCCTTCTCGGCCAGGTCCATCAGCTTGTGGATCTTCTGGGCGTGGGCCTCGCCCAGCGCCCCGCCGAAGATCCGGAAGTCGTGGGCGTACGCGAAGACCGTACGGCCCTCCACCAGGCCCCAGCCGGTCACGACCCCGTCGCTGTGGGGCTTCTTCCCCTCCAGGCCGAAGCCGGTGGCGCGGTGCCGCCGGAAGGGCTCGGTCTCGGTGAAGGTGCCCTTGTCGAAGAGGAGTTCCAGCCGCTCCCGGACGGTCAGCTTGCCCTTCTTCTTCTGCGCCTCGGTCGCCTGACGGCTGGGACCGGCGAGCACCTGCTCCCGTAGCTCGGCCAGTTCCGTGATCCGGGAGTCCATCGTCACGGGGGCCGGCGGAGCAGACGGCCCGGTCTCGGTGATGCTCATTGATTTCCTTTCCGGAAAGCGGGGGCGTTGCCGTCCTCGCGCCCACCGAAGCGGCAGACCGCCCCATCCTCGGAAATCCCGCTCAAAGCCACCTGGAGACCGGCTTGAACCGCTCTTGCCGCGGGGCGCCCCGGGGCCGCGCCGGGACGCCCCGCCGGGCTCAGACCGCCCGCACCCCGGCCGTCGCCGCCGCCCCGTCCGGCAGGATGCCCAGCACCCGCCAGCTGGGCTGGGGCCCCTCGGAGGCCCGGTACTCGGCCATCCCGGAGGTGGCCGCGCTGGTCGCCGCGCACACGTGGATCTGCCCGGGCGGGGTCAGCGCCAGCACCCGCTGGCACAGGTCCAGCAGCGCGCCGTTGACCGAAAGCGGTGCCGCCTCCCCGGGCCGGAAGCGCACCAGGGCCTGCCCGGTGGCCACCGAGGCGTGCAGGGTCAACCCCTGCCACGGCGCGGGACGACCCCGCCCGTCCCCGGGCCCGCCGCCCAGTCGGGCCCGCAGCGCCCCGGCGGCCCGCAGGGCCCGCGCCGCCGGGTGCTCCCCGGGCGCGGGGCGGAACAGCCCCAGGGACACTGTCCCGATCGAGGACACGGCCTCCCCGCCGTGCCGCTCGATCAGGCCGCGGGCCACGGAGCCGGCGCGCTCCAGCATCTCGTCGGTGGAGGCCATGGAGGCACCGTGGTCGTGCGGGCCGAGCCGCAGCTGCACCAGGAGCACGCTCAGGTTCTGCCGCTCCGTCACCAGCTGGCCGGAGGGCTGGAAGAGGCGCGGCCCGGGCACCCGCACGGTCGCCGCGGCGGCGGGCTGCCGCCCGTCGAGGGGGGCGTGGGCGCGGCGCCGTTGGTCCACGACGGCCAGGGCGCGGCGGCGCTCCTCGCGCGGCCCGGACAGGCCGGCCGCACCGCCGGGGCCGGCCGGTACGGGCACCGGTACGGGGGACGGGGCGGGGGCCGTCAGGGTCACCGCGCCGCCGCCCGCCGACAGGTCCAGGGCTGGGTCGTGGGTGAGCACCGCCTGCTGGAGCCTGCGGAGTTCGTGCCCGGGCTCCAGCCCCAGCTCCTCCACCAGCGTGTTGCGGATCCTGTGGTAGACGCGCAGGGCGTCGGCCTGCCGGCCGCAGCGGTACAGGGCGAGCATCAGCTGCCCGGTGCTGCGCTCGCGCAGCGGCTCCGACTCCACCGTGGACTCCAGCTCGTCCAGCACCCCGTGGTGCTGGCCGCAGCGCAGCTTGGCCTCGAAGTAGTCCTCCAGGACCGCAAGCCGGGTGTTCTGCACGGCCGTCAGCTCCGGCCAGTGCGTGCCGCTCTCGACCAGATCGGCCAGCACCGGGCCGCGCCACAGCCGCAGCGCCCCGGAGAGCAGGCGGACCGCGTCCTCGGGGGCCCCGGCGGCCAGCCGGTCCCGGCCCTCGCGGACCTGGCGGCGGAAGACGTGCAGGTCCACCCGGTCCGGGTCCACCCGGATCAGGTAGCCCGGGGTGCGGGTGAGGAGTTCGGCGGGCTGCTCCGCGTCGGCGGCGGAGTCGGCCAGGATGCCGCGCAGCCCCCAGACGGCGTTCTGGAGGATCTTGCGGGCGGTGGCCGGGGTGTTCTCGGCCTGCCACAGGGCACCGAGCAACTGGCTCGTGGGCACCACCCGGTTGGCCTGCAGGAGCAGGTACCCGAGGGTGGCCCGCTGCTTGATCCCCCCGAGCGGTACGACCCGGCCGCCGGACATGACTTCCAGCGGACCCAGCATCCTAAAGTGCATAACTCCCCCAGTCGTGCAGCCAGCCGAGCACATACCTGCCGGAGATTACAAACCGGCAGACCGGTTTGTCAAAAGTCCGACGGTCCGTACCGCTGTCGTCCCGCTCGGGCCCCCCTCCGCCGGTGTGACCGGGTGTCCCCGTTCGCCGCCGAGTCGCCCCCGTTCGGGCCGGGTTCCGGGCGTCGTCCGGGGAAAAGGCAGGCCGAAGGGCCCGGACAAGGGGGAGTGTCCGGGCCCTTCGGAGGTGTCGGCGTGAGGAGGGTGAGGCGCCGACGCTAGGGGTGGTCGAGGTGAAAACAGCGGGTCGGGCGGGTGGAGAGCAGACCCTCCGAAGCCAAACAGACTCGCCAGTAGGTTTAGTCGCGCCCGGCCGGGACGGGCGGCTCGCCCGTGACCGTGATCTCCGCGCGGTCGTCGTAGAAGGCGAGGTGCCCGCCGATGGCGGCCACCGAGTCGAGGGGCCGCTGGTAGGACCAGGCCACCTCGGTCCCCGGCCCCTCGGCCGAGGCCGCCGGGGCGCCGCCGTGGAAGGCCCAGTAGGAGGCCGTCCCCTTGAAGGGGCAGCTGGTCTCGGTGGCCGTGCCGGAGAACAGCGACAGGTCCACGTCCTGCGGGGGCAGGTAGTACCGCACCGGCATGCCGGTCTCGTACACGAGCACCGGGCGCCGCGAGGAGGCCACCGGCAGTCCGCCGATCCGCACCTCGACCAGCAGGTCCTCGGCGGGCAGCACCGCCACGCGGTGGCCCGTCCTCTTCTCGGACACGGCGTCTCCCCTTCGCTTCCGTCGGCTTGCGGCTTGCGGCGTGCGCCGCAGGCACCGCCCGCCGTTCTCCCCCTGTATATCCGGTGCGACCGGACGGTGTGGTGGAAACCGGTGGACCGGATTTGTTTTCGGTCCGGCGTCCGGACCTTCCGGCGCGCCTTCCCCCGTTCTCCAGAGGAATTCATGACGGTCCCCGGAGAATTCCGGAAGTCCGCCCCACCGCGCCGCGGAGGAGCGGACGGACGGGGTCCGGCCGCCGCTCTGACGGCGTCGAAGATCCGGCGCGCGGCGGCCGGAGCCCCGTGCGAGCCGCCCGGCCGACCCGCCCCACCGGCCGGTACGCGCCATTGTGGCCACGGCCCGGCCGCCCCGGCCAGGCCGTGGCTCACCCCGCGCTCACTCGCGAATAACCCGCCCTCCACCGGAATCGGGCAGACAATTCGATGACTTCGATATGAGCTGCCGTCAGGAAGGATGTGAAGCTATCGCCGACCTTTTGCCGGGGACCTTTCACACGGTCGTCACGGCAAAGGAAATCCACCTGTGGAACTGCTGAGGAGGCAGGATGACCAGGACCGAAAACGGTGCCGAAGCGGTCCTCGACGAGGTGACCGCCCTGGTTCCGGCGCTCCGTGCGAGCGGACGCGCCGCCGAGGAGCGCCGCTGGATCGCCGACGAGACCGTCCGGCTCCTCGACAAGGCGGGCGTGTTCCGGCTGGCCGTGCCCCGCCGCCACGGCGGCCTCGGCGCCACCGTCGCCGAACGCTCCCGGATCCTGGGCGAGATAGCCCGCGGGGACTCCGCCGCCGGCTGGGTCTCGATGATCTGGGTCTCCAGCGCCTGGGTGCCGGGCCTCTTCTCCGAGCAGGCCCAGGAGGAGGTGTACGCGGGCGGCTCGGTCAAGGTCTCCACCGGCTTCACCCCCTCCGGCGGCCTCGCCCCCTCCGGCGAGGACTACCTCCTCGACGGCAGCTGGAAGTGGATCTCCGGAGCCCAGGGCGCCGACTGGGCCCTGCTCGCCGCCCTCCTGCCCGGCCCCGACGGCACCCCGCTGCCGTACGCCGCCCTGGTGCCCTTCTCCGAACTGACCGTGGCCGACGACTGGCACGCCGCCGCGGGCGCCGCCACCGGCTCCGCCACCGTCACCGCCACGGCCGTCACCGTCCCCGCCCACCGGGTGCTGGGCCTCGGCGACCTGCTCGGCGGCACCGGCCCCGGCGCCACCGGCCACGACTACCCCTTCGTACCCTTCTTCATGGCCCTGGGCGCCGCCGCCTACCTCGGCATCGCCAAGGGCGCCTACGAGCTGTTCCTCGACCGGCTCCCCGGCCGCGGCATCACCTACACCTCCTGGACCGACCAGCGGCTCTCCCCGGTCACCCAGGTGCAGGTGGCCGTCGCCGCCAACCGCATCGAGGCCGCCGAGGCCCTCCAGGAGCGCTGGCTGCGCCGCCTCCAGGAGCACGCCGACGCCGGGACCGCCCCCGACCCCGCCGAACGCGCCGCCGCCCGCGGCCGGGCCGGGTACGCCGTCCAGCTCGTCAAGGAGGCCGTGGACGGGCTGTACGAGGCCGCCGGCGCCTCGGTGATCCTGCACGACGAGCCCTTCCAGCGCTTCCACCGCGACCTCAAGGGACTCGCCCAGCACGCCCTGTTCACCTTCCACACCAACCAGGAGGTGCACGGCCGGGCCCTCCTCGGCCTCGCCCCCGACACGCCCTTCCTGTGACCGACCGCCGCCCCCCGTCCCCGGCCCCCCGCAACCCCCGCAAGCAGGAAGGCAGTCCACCGCGATGACCGACAAGAACGTGCTCGTGCTCGGCGGCACCGGAAAGACCGGGCGGCGCGTGGCCGCCGGCCTCCGGGACCGCGGGGCGGCCGTCCGCACCGTCAGCCGCACCTCGCCGGTCCGCTTCGACTGGGATGACCCGGACACCTGGGAACCGGCCCTCACCGGCGCCGACGCCGTCTACCTCGTCGACGCCCAGGACCGGCCCGGCTGCTGGGACGCCGAACAATGCATCGGGGACTTCGCCGCCCTCGCCGTGGACCGGGGCGTGCGCCGTCTGGTCCTGCTCCAGGCCCGGGTCACCGACGAGGTCGGCGGCAAGCTCCTGATCGCCGGGGAACGCGCCGTGCAGGAGTCCGGCGCCGACTGGACCGTGCTCCGCCCCAACTGGTTCTTCCAGAACTTCGACGAGGGCGTCCTCCTGGAATGCCTGCGCGCCGGGGAACTCCCGCTCCCCGCGGGCGAGGGCCGCGAACCCTTCGTCGACTGCGAGGACGTCGCCGCCGTCGCCGTCGCGGCCCTCCTCGACCACGGGCACGCCGGACGGACCTACGAACTGAGCGGCCCCCGCGCCCTCACCTTCGCCGAGGCCGTCGGCACCATCGCCCACGCCACCGGCCGCGAGATCCGCTACACCCCCGTCACGCACGGGGACTACGTGGACGAACTCGTCTGCTACGACGTGCCCGGGGACTACGCCGTCTTCCTCGCCGACCTCGTCGGCCAGATCCGACAGGGCAAGAACGACACCCCCACCGACACCGTCCGCCGGGTCCTCGGCCGCGAGCCCCGCGACTTCGACGACTTCGTCAAGGACGCCGCCCTGCGCGGGGTCTGGGACCTCTGACGGGCCGAACGCGCGAAGGCCCGGGCCCGCGCACCGCGCGACGGCCCGGGCCCCCACGACACCGGCACCGCGCCGGGTTCCTCCCCGACGCGGTGCCGGTCCGCGCTCTCTCCGGTGTCCGCACCCCCGGAGCCCACCGGCGGTCCGCCCGCCCCCGCCGTACCGGCGGAAGGGCGGCGCGGACCGCCGACGGGCGAACGCTCAGCGCGCGGGCAGCGGGGCGCGCTGGAAGGCGCCGCTGAAGAACAGCAGGCCCTCTCCCGCGTCACCACGACTGGCCCCGACCACGTCCCCGATGAAGATCGAGTGGTCGCCGACCTCGTACGCCTCGGAGACCTCGCACTCCAGCCAGGCCAGCGCGCCCTCCAGCAGCGGGGCGCCCGTGCGCGGACCGGGCACCCAGTCCACCCCGGAGAACTGCCCCGGCCCCAACGGGCGCTTCTTGTCGGCGAAGAAGCGGGCCAGGCCCTCCTGGTTCGCCTCCATGATCGAGACACCGAAGTGTCCCGCCTTCGTGATGGCCTCGTACATCACCGCGCTGTGCGCGACGCAGGCCAGGACGGACGGCGGGTCCAGCGAGACCGAGGTGAAGGCGTTCGCGGTCATGCCGTGGATGTGGTCACCGCCGACGGACAGCATGGTGACACCCGTGGCGAACTGCGACATGACGTCGCGCAGCGCGGCCGGCTCGGCGGCCGGTCCCCGGGAAACGGCTACATCAGTGGAGGAATTCATGCCATGCCTTTCATGTAATCCATGCAAGGCACAGTAAAGGGGCAAACGGGCGCCCTGGAAACCGACGAGTAACTGGCTGCTCAGCAGCCCTTCGCCACCTCCTCCGATGACCGGTCCGTGAGGCGGGATTTATGGGGGGTGAGGCCCGCCCCGGTAGGCTCGCGCTGATTCTCCAGGACTTCACTCGGACATCACTCGGAACCAGGTAAGGGGTGACATGAATACCGTCTCCAGCGAGCCGGAGCTTGCCGAACCATATCTTCTCGGCTGGCTGTCTTCGGTCGGACTCGACGTCGACTACATACGCGCCGAGAGGAACACCCTCTATTACCGCGGCGAGGATGGCAACGAGATTCCCGTCCTCGATTTCGCGGGCGGCTACGGCTCCCTCATCCTCGGGCACAACCACCCCGAGATCACCGGATACGCCCAGGAGCTGCTCGCCGCGGGCACCCCGATCCACGCGCAGTTCTCCCGGCACCCCTACGCCAACGACGTGGCCCTCGCGCTGACCCGCATCCTCCAGCGCGAGCTCGCCACCGAGGACAACTTCCACGCGATCTTCGCCAACACCGGTGCCGAGGCCGTCGAGGCCGCCATCAAGCACGCCGAGCTGGACCGCGGCCTGCGCGTCGCCGCCCTGCGCGAGGAGCTGGCCGCCGACCTGGCCGCCGCCCGCGAGGCCGTCGCCGCGGGCGCCGCCGTCGCCCCGTACGCCTTCGGCCTGGTCGGCGCCCCCACCCAGGAGGGCCCCACCGGCTTCGAGGCGCTGGCGGCCGCCGCCTCCCGCCACAACGAGGAGCAGCTCGGCCGCGCCCCCGTCTTCCTCACCCTGGAGGGCGGCTTCCACGGCAAGCTCGTCGGCAGCGTGCAGCTCACCCACAACGAGGGCTACCGCGCCCCCTTCTCCACCCTCGCCGCCCCCGCCCGCTTCGTGCCCGCGGGCGACCCCGAGGCCCTCAAGGCCGCCGTCGAGGACCAGCGCGGCACCGTCTTCGCCTTCACGGTGGAGAACGGCACCGTCACCGTCACCGAGCGGAACGCCCCGGTGTTCTGCGCGTTCGTCCTGGAGCCCATCCAGGGCGAGGGCGGCATCCACGTCCTGACCCGCGAGTTCGCCCAGGCCATCCAGCGGATCACCGACGAGGTCGACTGCCCCGTCATCGTGGACGAGGTGCAGAGCGGCATGGGCCGCAGCGGCGACTTCCTCGCCAGCGCCGCCACCGGCCTGCGCGCCGACTACTACGCCCTGGCCAAGAGCCTCGGCGGCGGCATCGCCAAGACCTCCGTGATGCTCACCCGGCAGTCCCGCTACCGGCCCGAGTTCGAGCTGGTGCACAGCTCCACCTTCGCCAAGGACGCCTTCTCCACCCTCATCGCCAAGCGGGTGCTGGAGCTCCTGGAGGCCGACGGCGGCGCCGCCTACGCCACCATCCGCGACCGCGGCGAGGCCCTGGGCCGCGCCCTGGAGGCCGTCCGCGCCGACTACCCCGACCAGGTCGAGGAGATCCGCGGCCGCGGCCTCATGCAGGGCCTGGAGTTCCGCGACCAGTCCGCCTCGGGGTCCGCCGCCATCCGCGAGGCCGCCCCGCTGCTCGGCTACACCATCGCCGGGTACCTGATGCGCGAGCACAGGCTGCGGACCTTCCCCACCGCCAGCTCCGTCAACACCCTGCGGTTCGAGCCCTCCCTCTACCTCACGGACGAGGAGATCGGCCGCCTGGAGACGGCCCTGCGCGCGGTCTGCGAACTGTTCCGCGCCCAGGACGGCGCCGGGCTGACCGGTGTGGCCGAGGCCGCCTGAGCCCGCGTCCGGCCCGGCACCCGCCCGGGCCGGACGCGCGGGCACCGCACCCCGGCCGGTCCCGTACCCCGCGCCCCGCGGTACGGACCCGGCCGGGGTCCCGCGGCCGCCCGGACACCCCGCTGC
>NZ_JBEOSD010000224.1:0-9645 GCF_040302735.1 Streptomyces sp. NPDC097619
ACCTGCTCCGGCCGGAACGGATCGGGGTCCACCTCTCCGAGGAGTTCCAGCTCCACCCCGAGCAGTCCACCGACGCCATCGTCATCCACCACCCCGAAGCGAAGTATTTCAACGCACGCTGATCCATCACGACGTACACTTGTCGGTCCCACCAGGCCGGTCGCCTGCTTCCCGGGGTCATGTCCCCGCGGGAGAGAGGCGGCCGGCCTGTCCGTCCCCCGACCGGAGGTGTGCCGTATGACCAGCACCGTTCCCGCCCCCCTCCCGCGGGCGGCCGACGGCTCCCAGCTGCAGGCCGTGCTGCTCGACATGGACGGCACCCTGGTCGACACCGAGGGCTTCTGGTGGGAGGCCGAAGTGGCGGTCTTCGCCGAGCTGGGCCACCGCCTGGACGAGTCCTGGAAGGACATCGTGGTCGGCGGCCCCATGAGCCGCAGCGGCGGTTACCTCATCGAGGCCACCGGCGCGAGCATCTCCCTCGCCGAGCTCTCCGTGCTCCTCAACGAGCGCTTCGAGGCCCGGATCGCCGACCACGTCCCCCTCATGCCCGGGGCCGAACGCCTGCTGGCCGAACTCGCCCGGCACAACGTCCCCACCGCCCTGGTCTCCGCCTCGCACCGGGCCGTCATCGACCGCGTCATGCGCTCCCTCGGCCCCGACCGGTTCACCATCAGCGTCGCCGGCGACGAGGTGCCCCGCACCAAGCCCCACCCCGACCCCTACCTCCTCGCGGCCCGCACCCTCGGCGTGCACCCCTCGCGCTGCGCCGTCATCGAGGACACCGTCACCGGGGTCGCCGCCGCCGAGGCCGCCGGCTGCCCCGTGGTCGCCGTCCCCTCCGTCGCCGCCATCGCCCCGGCCCCCGGCCGCACCGTGGTCTCCTCCCTGGAGGACGTGGACCTCGCCTTCCTGCGCTCCCTCATCACCGGGCTCAACTGACCCCGGGAGCCCGGCCGAACCACTGGTAACGCTCCGTACCCACCGCCCCCGCCGCACCGGGCCGGAAAACACCCCGGACCGGCACGGATCAGCCCGCAGGGCGGATTTCCATCCCCAGAGGACCCGATCCTGAGGTGACCTTGGTCACGCTCAGTGGCCCCGGCCGGTGCCCCCGCGCACCCCGGGGCCTTCCCATGTGTCCGTATTGATCAGCACCTGCCCCAATCGCCTGCCGGGTCGCGCCTACGCAGCCGGTATCCCCCCATCACGGTGCGATGACGTGCCAAGCCCGGCCAGTTCCAGCCATCCCGCCCCGGCCCACTAGTGTCGTCGCAGGCACCGCACCGCACCTGAGCGGCCACGCACACACCCCTGTGCGCGGCCACCGGGAACCGATCGTCTGACAACCCGGCCCGATCGTCCTTCCGCCCCGAACGGGCGCCCGCGCGCAGTGCCCGATCCAACGCTGTGAAAAGTGCCGGTTGAGGGAGAACTCCGAGGATGAACCGCAAGAACCTGGTGCTCACGGCTGCCGCCGTACTGCTCACCCCCGCACTCGCCGCCTGCGGCACCGCCACCGGAGGCGGCGCGGGATCCGGAGCCATCGTCGTCGGCACCACCGACCGGTTCGAGGCCGCGGACTACGCCCCCGCCCCCTTCGACCCGGCCTACGCCTACGACGCCGGTGCCTGGAACGTCCTGCGCCAGACCGTGCAGACGCTCATGCACATACCCCGCGGCGGCGGCGACCCGGTCCCCGAGGCGGCCTCCGACTGCCGCTTCACCGACACCGGCAACGAGAGCTACCGCTGCACCCTCCGCCCCGGCCTGAAGTTCTCCGACGGCGACGCGCTGACCGCCGAGGACGTCAAGTACTCCATCGACCGCGTCCTCGCCATCAACGACGACAACGGCCCCGCCGGACTGCTCTCCACCCTCGACACCGTCGAGACCCAGGGCGAGGACACGGTCGTCTTCCACCTGAAGACCCCCGACGCGACCTTCCCCCACAAGCTGTCCACCCCGGCCGCCGGCATCGTCAACAGCAAGACCTACGAGGCCGAGAAGCTCCGCGCCGGCTTCCAGGTGGACGGCTCCGGCCCGTACACCATGAAGGCCGAGGTGGAGGACAACCGCCTGGTCCGCGCCGTCTTCACCCGGAACGAGAACTACCAGGGCGACATCAAGCCCAAGAACGACAAGGTCGAGCTCCGCTCCTTCGCGGACTCCACCGCCATGGGCCGCGCCCTGGAGGACGGCGACATCCACATGATGTCCCGCAGCCTCTCGCCCGCCCAGGTCAAGGAGCTCTCCACCCGGGCCCCCGAGGGCGTCAAGCTCGTCCAGATGCCCGCCCTGGAGATCCGCTACCTCGGCTTCGACACCGAGGCGCCGGTCGTCAAGGAGAAGGCCGTCCGACAGGCCCTCGCGGCCTCCGTCGACCGCACCGCCCTCATCGGCCAGGTGTACGGCACCGCCGCGGAGCCCCTCTACTCGCTGGTGCCCTCCAGCGTCGGCGGCCACGTCAACTCGTTCTTCAACAAGTACGGCGAGAGCAACCCCGCCACCGCCGCCAAGCTGCTGCGCGAGGCCGGGGTCCGCACCCCCGTCAAGCTCACGCTGAACTACACCACGGACCACTACGGCGACGGCACCGCCGCCGAGTTCGAGGCCCTCAAGACCCAGCTCAACGCCACCAAGCTGTTCGACGTGGACGTCAAGGGCACGCCCTGGAGCGAGTTCCGTCCCGCCCAGAAGAAGGGCCAGTACGCCGTCTACGGCCTCGGCTGGTTCCCCGACTTCCCCGACGCGGACAACTTCACCGGGCCGTTCCTGGAAGCCGACAACTTCCTCAACTCCCCGTACGCTAACAGCACGGTCCGCAACAAGCTGATCCCCGAATCGCGGCGCGCGCAGGACCGTACCGTCGCCGCCCAGTCCTTCGGGGAGATCCAGGACATCGTCGCCGAGGACGTACCGGTCCTGCCCCTGTGGCAGGCCAAGCAGTACGTGGCCGCACGCGACGGGATCACCGGAGTGGAATGGTCGGTTAACTCCACCTCCGACCTCCAGCTCTGGGAGCTCGGCCGCGGAGTCAGCGGCTGACACCTGTAGCACCCGGCAGCGGAAGGCGCGGGCCGGCGGACACGACACAGTCAAGACAGTGAGGCACGAACCCGTGAACAGACGTAACCAGTGGCTGGCGGCCCCCCTCGGCGCGGTCACCGCGGCAGCCCTGCTCAGCGGCTGCGGCTCCGACGACAGCGGCACGGGCGCCTCCGGCTCCACCGTCGTCATGGGAATGTCCGACAAGGTGACGGCCACCGACCCCGCCGCGGGTTACGACGCCGGCTCCTGGCTCGTCTTCAACAACGTCTTCCAGACCCTGCTCAGCTTCCCCAAGGGCGACACCGCCCCCGAGCCCGACGCCGCCGAGGAGTGCTCCTTCGAGGGCAACGGCAGCAAGGTCTTCCGCTGCACCCTCAAGTCCGGGCTGAAGTTCAGCAACGGCAACGACCTCACCTCCAAGGACGTCAAGTACTCCTTCGAGCGCACCCTCCGCATCAACGACGAGAACGGCCCCGCGGTCCTGCTCTCCTCCATCGAGAGCATCGAGACCCCCGACGACAAGAACGTCGTCTTCCGCCTCAAGACCTCCGACGCGACCTTCCCCAGCAAGATCGCGGCGGGTGCCGGCTCGATCGTCGACCACCGCGAGTACCCCGCGGACAAGCTCCGCACCGACGGCAAGGCCGTGGGCTCCGGGGTCTACACCCTGGAATCCCTCGACGACAAGAGCGCCCGCTTCGCCGTCAACGGCTCCTACAAGGGCACCGCCAAGCCGCAGAACTCCGGCATGACGATGAAGTTCTTCCGCAACGACCAGGCCGCCCTCAAGCAGGCCCTGGACAAGGGCGAGATCGACTTCGCCTTCCGCGGCCTCGCCGCCCAGGACATCGCCGACCTCGGCAGCGGCACCGCCGACTCCCCGATCGACGTGGTCCAGGGCACCGGCGCCGAGGTCCAGCACCTCGTCTTCAACATGGACGATCCCGTCGCCGGGAAGGTCGAGGTCCGCAAGGCCGTCGCCTACCTCATCGACCGCGAGGCCCTCGTCCAGAACGTGTACGCGGGCACCGCCAGCCCCCTGTACTCGATCATCCCGTCCGGGATCACCGGCCACACCACCCCTTTCTTCGACCGGTACGGCGGCACCCCGCAGCCCGACAAGGCCAAGCAGGTCCTCCGCAAGGCGGGCATCACCGACAAGGTCGCCCTCACCCTGTGGTCCACCCCCTCCCGCTTCGGCCCCGGCACCGACGCCGAGCTCAAGGCGATAGCCCAGCAGCTCAACGCCAGCGGCCTGTTCCGCGCCGACGTCAAGTCCGTCGAGTTCGAGCAGTACGAGAAGGACATGGAGGCCGGCAAGTACGGCGTCTACGTCCGCGGCTGGGTCCCCGACTACCCGGACCCGGACAACTTCACCCAACCGTTCTTCGGCAAGGACAACGTCCTCGCCAACCGCTACGACAACGCCACGGTCAGCGGCACCATCCTGCCCCGCACCGCGGCCGCCTCGGACCGCACCACCACCAACGCCGACTACGCCAGGATCCAGGACATCGTCGCCGACGAGGTGCCGATCCTCCCGCTCTGGCAGGGCAAGCAGTACGCCGTCGCCCGCGAGAACGTCACCGGACTCCAGTGGTCCCTCGACGCCTCCACCGTCTTCCGCTTCTGGGAGATCAGCAAGGGCTGACCACCCCCGCACGCACCGGAGGGCCGGCACCCGCATCCCGCGGGTCCGGCCCTCCGCCGCACCGGCACCGGCACCCGTACGGGCCCGGCACGCCGCTCGCTACTGGGCGCCCGGACGCACCAGACCGCTCTCGTACGCGTACACCGCCGCCTGCACCCGGTCCCGCAGACCCAGCTTCGTCAGCACGTGCCCCACGTGCGTCTTCACCGTGGTCTCGCTCACGAACAGGTCCGCCGCGATCTCGGCGTTCGACAGGCCCCGCGCCACCAGCTTCAGCACCTCGACCTCCCGCTCCGTCAGCGTCCCCAGCGAGTCCGGCACCGGCTCCTCGCCCGAGGGCAGGTGCCCCGCGTACTTGTCCAGCAGCCGCCGCGTGATGCTCGGCGCGAGCATCGCCTCGCCGCCCGCCACCACCCGGATCGCCTGCACCAGCTCCACCGCCGGGGCGTCCTTCAACAGGAACCCGCTGGCCCCCGCCCGCAACGCCTCCACCACGTACTCGTCCAGGTCGAAGGTGGTCAGCACCAACACCTTCGCCGGACCGTTCCGCTCCGGACCGGTGATCTGACGGGTCGCCTCCACCCCGTCCATCCGCGGCATCCGGATGTCCATCAGCACCACGTCGGGCTGCAGCGCCCGCACCCGCTCCAGGGCCTGCAGGCCGTCCCCGGCCTCGCCCACCACCACCAGATCCGGTTCCGCTTCCAGGATCATCCGGAAACCGGTGCGCAGCAGCGGCTGGTCGTCGACCAGGAGGACACGGATCGCCACGGAAAACCTCACCTCGTCGGGCGGATGTCGCCAGTACGCCCCATTCTGCCCTGCGCCCCCGATCAGGCCCCCGGCGGGCGCTCCGCACCCCCGGCGCCCGGCTCGCCGCCCGGCGCGGGCACCGTCACGGGCAGCGGATACGGCGGGGGAGTGCCCCCGAACTCCGGACACACCTCCCGGTGGTCGCACCACCCGCACAGCTTCGTCTGCCGCGGCAGCCACACCCCCGTGGCCGTGGCCTCCCGGATCGCCTCCCACAGCGCCAGCAGCTTCCGCTCCACCCGCTCCAGGTCCCCCGGGACCGGGTCGTAGGTGAGCACGTCCCCGCTGCCCAGGTACACCAGCTGGAGCCGGCGCGGCAGCACCCCCTTCAGCCGCCACACCACCAGGGCGTAGAACTTCATCTGGAACAGCGCGCCCTCCGCGTACTGCGGTCGCGGAGCCTTGCCCGTCTTGTAGTCGACGATCCGCACCTCGCCCGTCGGCGCCACGTCCACCCGGTCGATGATCCCCCGCAGCCGCAGCCCCGAATCCAGCTCCGTCTCCACGAAGAACTCCCGCTCCACCGGCTCCAGCCGCTGCGGGTCCTCCAAGGTGAACCACCGCTCCACCAGCGACTCGGCCTCCGCCAGCCACTCCGCCAGCCCCGGCCCCCCGGCCTCCGGCGCGAACAGCTCCGCCAGCTCGGGCTTCGCCTCCAGCAGCCGGTCCCACTGCCCCGGCACCAGCGACCGCGCCCGCGGCGCCGTCCGCTCCGCCGCCGGATGGTCGAAGAGCCGCTCCAGCACCGCGTGCACCAGCGTCCCCCGGGTCGCCGCCGCGCTCGGCTTCTCCGGCAGCTTGTCGATCACCCGGAACCGGTAGAGCAACGGGCACTGCATGAAATCGCTCGCCCGCGACGGGGAGAGCGAGGAGGGAGCGGTGGCACCGCCGCCGTCCGGACCGGGGATCGTCGTCATGACACAAAACCCTACGGCCCCCCGCCGACAGCACGGCATACCATCGACGACAGCCAGCCTCGCACTGCATGATCGAGGTACACCCCGAACACGGGGCCGCCGACCACGGCCCCGCCGCAGCACCCACCAGGCGACCGAAGGACACCAGTGGCGGACACCGACACACCGGGAGGGCCGGACCAGGCCCGGGAGAACGGACGACCGCAGTCCCGGCCCGGCTCAGGGCTCCTCATGGGACGGCCCTTCGGCGTACCCGTGTACGTGGCCCCGAGCTGGTTCCTGGTCGCGGCCCTCATCACCTGGGTCTTCGGCGACCGCCTCGAAACCGTGCTGCCCGACCTCGGCGCCGCCCGCTACCTCGTCGCCCTCTTCTTCGCCGTGGCCTTCTACGCCTCGGTCCTCGTCCACGAGCTCGCCCACACCGTCGCCGCGCTCCGCTACCGACTCCCCGTGCGCCGGATCCGGCTCCAGTTCTTCGGCGGCGTCTCCGAGATCGAGAAGGAGTCCGAGACCCCGGGCCGCGAGTTCGTCCTCGCCTTCGTCGGCCCGCTCCTCTCCCTCGTCCTCGCCGGGATCTTCTACGCCGGCATGCACGTCACCCGCGACGGCTCCATCCCCGGCGTCCTGCTCGCCGGACTGATGATCTCCAACCTGATCGTCGCCGCCTTCAACCTGCTCCCCGGCCTCCCCCTCGACGGCGGGCGCATGCTCCGCGCCGTGGTCTGGGGCCTCACCGGCAAACCCATGGCGGGCACCGTCGCCGCCGCCTGGACCGGCCGGGCCCTCGCCCTCGCCGTCCTCGTCGGCCTGCCCTGGCTCACCCGCAGCGAGATCCTCGGCAACGACGCCGCCGACCTCGGCGGCATGGACACCGTCACCGACGCCCTCCTCGCCGCCATCCTCGCGGGCATCATCTGGACCGGCGCCGGCAACAGCCTGCGCATGGCCCGCCTCCGCGAACACCTGCCCCGGCTCCGGGCCCGCACCCTCACCCGCCGCGCCGTCCCGGTGCCCCCCGCCACCCCCCTCTCCGAGGCCCTCCGCCGGGCCGACGAGGCCGGTGCCCGCGCCCTGGTCGTCGTCGACGCCGACGGCGAACCCACCGCCCTCGTCCGCGAGACCGCCATCGCCGCCGTCCCCGGCCACCGCAGGCCCTGGATCGACACCGGCAGCCTCGCCCAGCCCCTCACCGAGGGCATGCGGGTCTCCGCCGACCTCTCCGGCGAGGAGCTCCTCGACGCCCTCCGCACCACCCCCGCCACCGAATACCTGGTGGTCGAGGCCACCGGCGAGATCTACGGCGTGCTCTCCGCACAGGACGTCGAGAGGGCCTTCGTCCGGGCCATGGCACGGCCGCAGTCCTGAGACCCATACACTGGTCACATGTCCGAACCGACCGGTGCCGCCCGCCGACGCGGGCCCTTCAAGGTCGGGGACCAGGTCCAGCTCACCGACCCCAAGGGACGCCACTACACGTTCACGCTCGAAGCCGGGAAGAATTTCCACACCCACAAGGGTTCCTTCCCGCACGACGAGCTGATCGGCGCTCCCGAGGGCAGTGTTGTCCGTACCACGGGAAACGTCGCCTACCTGGCGCTGCGACCCCTGCTCCCCGACTACGTCCTGTCCATGCCCCGCGGCGCCGCCGTGGTCTACCCCAAGGACGCGGGCCAGATCCTGGCCTTCGCCGACATCTTCCCCGGCGCCCGCGTCGTGGAGGCGGGCGTGGGCTCCGGCTCGCTCAGCAGCTTCCTGCTGCGCGCCATCGGTGACCAGGGCATGCTCCACAGCTACGAGCGCAGGGCCGACTTCGCGGAGATCGCGAAGGAGAACGTCGAGCGCTACTTCGGCGGCCCGCACCCCGCGTGGCAGCTGACCGTGGGCGACCTCCAGGACAACCTGTCCGACACCGACGTCGACCGCGTCATCCTCGACATGCTCGCCCCCTGGGAGTGCCTGGAGGCCGTCTCCAAGGCCCTCGTGCCCGGCGGCATCCTCTGCTGTTACGTGGCCACCACGACCCAGCTGTCGAAGACCGTCGAGTCCATCCGCGAGATCGGCTGCTTCGCCGAGCCGCAGCCCTGGGAGTCGATGATCCGGAACTGGCACGTGGAGGGCCTCGCGGTCCGCCCCGACCACCGGATGATCGGCCACACCGGCTTCCTCGTCACCGCCCGCCGGCTCGCCGACGGGGTCGAGCCCCCGCTCCGCCGCCGCCGCCCCGCGAAGGGCGCCTACGGCGAGGACTACGAGGGCCCCGGCAGCGGCTCCGGCGGCTCCGGCCGCGGCTGACCCGCCCCCGCACAACACGACGGCGCCGTGCCGTGGTTCACCCCGATCCGGGGGAACCGCGGCACGGCGCCCTGCTGTTGGGGGCCGGGTGCGCCGAACCGGGCCGCGGGCGCCCCGCCGGGACCGGACCCGCCCCGGCCGGATTCCGCCGCGGACCCGACCGTTCCCCCGCCCGGGCCGGTGTGACACGATGCCGGCACCCCCTCAGCACTGCCGGTCCCGACCGGCCGCGCCCCCAGGAGAGAGCCCGCGTGCAGACCCCCGCCGCCCCGGACCAGGCCCACACCCGAGCCCGGGCGCACCACTGGGCCGCCACCGCGGCCGCCCTCGCCGCCGTGGTCGCCGCCGCGGGCCTCCTCCAGCCGGACCGGGCCGAGGGCACCCCGCGCGCCGGGGCCGCCGGCACCCCCGTGGCTCCCGCGGCGACCGCTCCCGACCCCGAGGCCGTCACCTACCCGATGGACTGCCACGGCCTCGACACCGCCGTCACGGCACGCGCCGAGGGCGACCTCGACGGCGACGGCCGCCCCGAGACCGTGGCCGCCGTCCGCTGCGCCGCGGGCTCCGGGACCCCGCCCTCCGGGCTCTACGTCATCACCGGCACCCCCGGCAGCGCCGACCGCCCCCCGCGCGTGGTGGCCACCCTGCTCGACCCCGCCCGACAGCAGAACGTGACCGCCCTCACCCTGCGCTCCGGGGCCGTCACCGCCACCCTCCTCGGCTACTCCTCGCCCGAGGTCCCCCGCTACGCCCCCGACCGCCGCGCCACCCTCAAGTGGCACTGGGACGGCGGCGCGTTCCGTCAGGAATCCCTCGCCGCCGAGAGCGTCTGAGCCCTCACGCGGCGTGGCCCCCCCCCCCCCCGCCCGGGGGGGGGCCCCGGCGGGGGGCGGCCCCAGCCACGCCGGCCGGGGCCGATTCCAC
>NZ_JBEOSD010000225.1:0-9631 GCF_040302735.1 Streptomyces sp. NPDC097619
GTGTACGGACCCCGCCAGCGCCCCGCCTTCGTGGTCAGCCGCAGCGTGCACCGCGCCCTCAACGGCCTGCCGCCGGTGGTCTACGACCGGGGCGGGCAGACCCGCTGCTCCCCGCGCGGTGCGGGCGGCCGGACCTCGGACAGGCCCTGGGCCTCGCGGGCCGCGATCTCCTTGAGCCGCATCGACAGCTGGAGGGTGCTGGGCCGGTCCTCGGGGTCCTTGGCCAGACAGGCCCGGACCAGCGGGGCCAGGGAGTCCGGCACCCCGTGCAGGTGCGGCTCCTCGTGCACCACCCGGTAGAGCATCACCTCGGAACTGCCGTGCCCGAAGGGGGAGTCGGCGGTCGCGGAGTAGGCGAGGGTGGCCCCGAGGGCGAACACGTCGGTGGCGGGGGTGACGGCGGCGCCCCGGACCTGCTCGGGGGCGAGGAAACCGGGGGAGCCCACGGCGGTGCCCACGTGGGTGAGGGTGGAGGCGCCGGTGGCCCAGGCGATGCCGAAGTCGATGATCCGCGGCCCCTTGGGGGACAGCAGGATGTTGGAGGGCTTGAGGTCCCGGTGCACGACCCCGGCCTCGTGCACGGCCACCAGTCCCTCGGACAGTGCCGCCCCCACCGCGGCGATCTGCGCGGCGGAGAGGGGGCCCTCCTCGGCGACCTTGTCGTGCAGGGAGGGGCCGGGAACGTACTGGGTGGCGAACCAGGGGCGCTCGGCCTCCAGATCGGCCGCGACCAGCCGGGCCGTGCAGCCGCCGCGGATCCGCCGGGCGGCGGACACCTCGCGGGCGAAGCGGGAGCGGAACTCCTGGTCCTCGGCGAGGTCGGGCCGGATCACCTTCAGGGCCACCCGCTGGCCGCGCCGGTCGGAGCCCAGGTAGACCACGCCCATGCCGCCCGCCCCGAGCCGTCGGTGCAGCCTGAACGAGCCGACGACACGCGGGTCCTCGCGCCGGAGCCGCATCATCGCCATGTCCACCCCGTGTGCCCGGTCGTCCTGTTGACGTGGCACAGCTTACGGACCATCCGCCATCTGCGCTCAGAGGCCGCGCCCTCCGCGGAAGATTCGATTGTCAGTACGGTGCGCGGCACTTGAGGGTTGCTCAGGTGCGCGGCACCTCCTCCGTCGACTTTCCGCCATCGCGGCCAAAACCCTGTGGGATCAAGGAAATTGGGCCGCCGCCCGCGCGGAGCGGGCCCGGCGGGCGCGGGCGGCCGTGGGCACGGATGTACGAGCGGTCCGGGCCGTGCGCCGCGCGGCGATCGGGACGCCGGGTGAGCGCGGGGGTGCGGGAAGTGACCGAAGTCACCCCGTGATCGCCCCGTGCGGCCGACCCTTCCGGGTAGACCCCCATCCCAGGGCGGACGTCTCCACCCAGGGGAGTACGTCGGGGGGTGGAGCGTCATCCTCCCGTAGGCCAGGCAATGGGTCCACAGGCATGAGGACCCGGGCGTCCCGGCCTCCTAGGCTTGAGAACAAGCGGCGGGTGCGTACTCGTCCCCCGAGGTCAGATGCCCGCCGCTGCGAACGTCAAGTGAAACGAGTGAGGAGAGGGACATGGCGATCGTCCGTGCGCAGGCCCGCGAGGGCACCACGCGACACCCCCTGGTGGCCACGGCCATGGTCCTCCCCCTCGCCGCCCTCCTGGTCGTCGTCTTCGGCGGCTGGGAAGCGGTGGTCACCCAGGCGTCGTCCGTAGGGGCCATGCTGGGGCGCTGAGCGGCGCCCCGGGTCCGGGAGAGCGGCCCGGACCGGGACATCGGCCGAACAACCCCGTGGGGACGGGGGTGCGGCGGACGGCATACGAAGGGGTGTCCGGACGGCTGGGGAGCCGCCCGGGCACCCCTTCGCTTTCCCCACCACCGACCCGCCGTCCCACCCCGCGGCGGTGTCCGGGCGCGCCCCCGGGCGGCCGGGTACGATCCCCGCACGCCCGACGACCTGGGGGAACACATGAACCGCTTCGCCGCCGAGCTGGCCGCCCTGGCCGTCCCCGGCGACGGCAGCCTCCTCCCCGGACACGCCGACGCCCGGGCCCACCGGACGGGCCTGCCCCGCCAGCACGTGCTCCTCGCCGACCGCCCCGACGGCACCGTGGTCCGCAACGGCCCGGTCGTCGTCAAGGCGCACGCCCCCGACACCGATCACGCCGCCCTCGGGGTCCGGATCCGTGTCGCCGCCGCCCCCGCCCTGGCCGGGATCCTCCTCCCGCCGCTGCCCCTCGCCCCGGCGACCGGATCCCTGACCACGGTGCTGCGCGGCCGCCCCGTCTCCGCCTGGCCGCACGGCCACCCCGTCGACCCCGACCGGCCCGAGGCCGCGCCCTGGGAGGACGCCGCCCGGTTGCTGGCCGGCCTGCACCGGGTGCCGGTCGCCGCCCTGCCCGGACCCCTGCCGCCGATGCGGGGCCCCGCCAAGGTGGCCCGGGCGCTGGCCAGGATGGCCGCCGCGGGCCCGCACCCCGAGGCCGCCGCGGTCACGGCCGCCGCCGCCGGGCTGCCCGCCTGGGCGCGCGGGGAGCTGCCCGCCCCGCCCGGCACCGTCCTCTGCCACGGCGACCTGCACCTCGGGCAGCTGGTCCGCCATCCGGCCCCCGAGGGACCCTGGCTCCTCATCGACGTGGACGACCTCGGTCTCGGGGACCCGACCTGGGACCTGGCCCGCCCCGCCGCCTGGTACGCCGCCGGCATCCTCGCCCCCGAGGTCTGGGACCGCTTCCTCCACGCCTACCGGGAGGCGGGCGGCCCCGCCGCGGGCCCCCGGGGCGCCGACCCGTGGCCGGTTCTCGACACCGCTGCCCGGGCGTTGACCGTGCAGACCGCCGCCCTCGCCCTGGCCAAGTCGGTGGCCGAGCGGCGCGAGCTCGACGAGGTGGAACGGCTCGTGGTGCAGAGCTGTGCCCGAATCGGCACACTCCCGCAGGACTTGGAAGCGTCCGCCCCGTCATAGGGTGAGGGCCGCGTCACCGGGCATGCATCCGGTGACGAAGTCCGACGGCGAGGAGTTGAAGCCGATCATGCAGTGTCCGAAGTGCCACGCCATGATGCACACGTACAACCGCAGCGGGGTCCAGATCGAGCAGTGCAGCGGCTGCCGCGGCATATTCCTGGACTACGGGGAGCTGGAGGCGCTGACCCGCCTGGAGTCCCAGTACGGCCAGGTCCCCCCGCCGCCCGCGCCGCCGGCCTACCCGGCGCAGCAGGCCCCGGCCTGGGGAGCCCCGCAGCACCACGGTCACGGTCACGGACACCACGGCCACGGACACCAGCGCGGTTTCGGCCGGATGCTCTTCTCCTCCTGAGGTGCGGCTCCCCGGCCCTCCTCGCGGCGGCGCGTCCCGCCCGCCGGGGGAGGGGCCGGGACCGGCCCCCTACGCCACGACGGCTCCACCCGCACGCGGACACGCGAGAGCCCCGGCCGTCATGGACGGCCGGGGCTCTCCGGCGGTGCGCGATACTGGGATTGAACCAGTGACCTCTTCCGTGTCAGGGAAGCGCTCTCCCGCTGAGCTAATCGCGCGGGTCCCGTAGTCCCCGAAGGAACCGCAGGTGAAAGCTACTGCGTGCGCGATACTGGGATTGAACCAGTGACCTCTTCCGTGTCAGGGAAGCGCTCTCCCGCTGAGCTAATCGCGCGGGGGATCCGAAGATCCAGTGGACGATACTGGGATTGAACCAGTGACCTCTTCCGTGTCAGGGAAGCGCTCTCCCGCTGAGCTAATCGTCCTTGGAGGTGGAGACGGGATTTGAACCCGTGTAGACGGCTTTGCAGGCCGTTGCCTCGCCTCTCGGCCACTCCACCATGGAGCCGTGGGGGTTCGGGAAGATCCCCCACTTCGAGCGGACGACGAGATTCGAACTCGCGACCCTCACCTTGGCAAGGTGATGCTCTACCAACTGAGCCACGTCCGCCTGTCGCCGTTGCGCTCCGGGGTTTTTCCTTCGCTCCCCGGCGACGTGTTGAACTCTAGCGGATTCCGGGGCCAGCTCAAAAACGCGTTTGCGCAGCGTGCTGACGCTGCTCGCCCGCCGGACACCGGGCGGCCGCCCCACCGGCACCCCGCACCCCGCCCCGACCTGCGCCCCGGTCACCGACCCGCGCCGGGAACGGGCGGGACCGCGCCGGAGGCGGGCTGACCGCGCGCGGTAGCGTCGGGGTCGCACGAGGCGAGTGGAGGGACCGTACGGTGAAGATCTGGCTCGACGGAGAGCTGCGCGCGGCGGACGAGGCGAAGGTGTCCGTGCTGGACCACGGGCTGACCGTGGGTGACGGCGTCTTCGAGACGCTGAAGGCTGTGGACGGCCGGGCCTTCGCCCTCACCCGCCACCTGGACCGGCTGACCCGCTCCGCGCGCGGGCTCGGGCTGCCCGACCCCGACCACGACGAGGTGCGCCGCGCCTGCGAGGCCGTCCTCGCCGCGAACCCGATGCCCCTCGGACGGCTGCGGATCACCTACACCGGCGGGCTGTCCCCGCTGGGCTCCGACCGCGGCGAGACCGGCCCCACGCTGGTCGTGGCCCTCGGTTCCAGCGCCCCGCGTCCCGACACCACGGCGGTGATCACCGTCCCCTGGGTCCGGAACGAGCGCAGCGCGCTGACCGGCCTGAAGACCACCTCCTACGCCGAGAACGTGGTCGCCCTGGCCCGGGCGCACGCCGCGGGGGCCTCCGAGGCCCTGTTCGCCAACACGGTCGGCCGGCTCTGCGAGGGCACCGGCTCCAACGTGTTCGTGGTGGTGGACGGGGAGCTGCACACCCCGCCCGTGCCCTCCGGCTGCCTGGCCGGGATCACCCGTGCCCTGGCCGTGGAGTGGACGGGCGCCCGGGAGACGGACCTGCCCTTCGAGGTGCTGGAGAGCGCCGAGGAGATCTTCCTGACCTCGACCCTGCGCGACGTGCAGGCCGTGCACCGGGTGGACGGGCGGGAGCTCGCCACCGCGCCGGGCCCCGTCACCGCGAAGGCCATGAGGGTCTTCGCGGAGCGGGCCGCCGACGACCTGGACCCCTGACGGGCACCGGAGCGCCGAGCGGCGGCCGGGACCGCACCGGTGACCGCAAAGCCGGGTGACGCGCGGCCGCGGGGCAGGTACAACACCAAGGATGACCACCACCCTGCGGCCGACCGGGCCGCTCCAGCAGAACAGTGACGGGGCGCGGGCGCGCGCCTACGAGATCTGCGTCAACAGTCGGCACGTCGGAGTCCTGGAACTGGCCTCCGACACCCAGTTCGGGCCCTCCGTGGGCGTCGTCAGGGGTCTGGCCGTGGACGGGCCGGACCGGCGCCGCGGCCGGGCCACCGTGGCGGCGCTGGCCGCCGAGGAGGTCCTGCGCTCCTGGGGCTGCACCCGGGTCAGGGCCTCGGTCCCGGCCGGCGCCGAGGGCGCCCACCGCCTGGTGACCGCCCTCGGCTACCGCGAGCTGAGCCGCAACATGGTCAAGGAGCTCGTCCCGGGCCCGCGGCCGCTGCCGCCCGGGGCCGCCGCCCGGCCGATCGCCCCCGCGGAGTACGAGGACTGGTCGGAGGCGGCCCGCGCCGGCTTCGCCCAGGACTGGGTGGACCGCGGGATGACCCCGGAGGCCGCCCGCGCCAAGTCCGACGCCTCGCACGCCGAACTCCTCCCGCGGGGCCTGGACACCCCCGGCACCTGGATCCGGATCCTGGAGGCGGACGGCGAGCGGGCCGGACAGGTCTGGGTGGCCGCGCGCGAGGTGGCGCCGGGACGGCCCGGGGCCTACGTGTTCGACGTGGAGGTGCCGGCCGGACAGCGCGGGCGCGGGCACGGCCGGACCCTGATGCTGCTGGCCGAGGGGGTCGCCCTGGAGGCGGGGGCGGAGCTGCTGGGCCTGCACGTGTTCGCGGGCAACGCCCCGGCCCTCGGGCTGTACGCGTCGCTGGGGTACGTCACCACCGAGCGGCACTACGGCAAGGACCTCTGAGGCCCGGCGGGACGGGGCCCGCGCCGCCGCCCGGCTCAGCCGGCCGACAGGCGGTCGACGATCTCCTCGATGCGGGCCCGCAGCCCCTCCTGGCTCTTGCCGCCGTCGAGCCGTTCCCCGCCGATCACGTAGGTGGGCGTGCCGGTGATCTTCAGGGCCTTGCCCTCGGCCTGGTCGGCGTCGACGATCAGGATGTGCCGGCCGTCGATCAGGGCGGTGTCGAACTCCTCGACGTCCAGACCCAGTTCCCGGGCCACGTCGAGGAGCACCGCCTCCCCGCGCTCGCCCAGCTCTTCGGCCCGGGCGAGCACGGCCTCGGCGTACGGCCAGCCCTGACCCTGCTCGATGGCCTCCTCGGCGGCCTGGGCGGCGGCGAAGGAGTGCTTGTGCTTCTCCAGCGGGAAGTGCCGCAGGCGGATGTCGAGGCGGTCGCCGTGGCGGGCCCGGAGGGCGTGCAGGTCGACCAGGGCGCTCCGGCAGTCGGGGCACTGGAGTTCGCACCACACGTCCAGGACGACGGGACCTGCGGTGACGGGCTGGGATTCGCTCATGGGCCCCAGTCTTCCAGCCTCCGCGCGGCCGCCCGACCAAGGCCCGGGTCCGGGCCCCGACCGACACCTGGGGAGGAGGTCGCCCCCGAGATTCCCCGGAGATCCGCGGGGGAGGGGTGCGGGACGTGGCCCCGGCGGGGATCACCGGTGCAGGATGGAGGAAACCCTCCGGGGCGCCGCGGCCGGACCGCGCGGCGGGGCCGCCGGGGGCCGAGGGCTGGAGGGCCGCATGCTTGCCGAGACCATATGTTCCGCCGTGGCGGCGGCCGGCCTGGGTCTCGCCGCGGTGACGGCGTACCGGCGGCGGTTCCTGGCCGCGACGCGCACCGCCGCGTACGCGCTGGTCCCGCTCGGGCTGGTCCTCACCGGTGTCGTGGAGTGGGCGGCCGGGATCGTCTTCAAGCCGACCGTGTGGGCCGGATTCGGAGTGTTGGGCCTGGCCTGGGTGCTGTTCGTGGTGACCCGCGCCGTGGAGCGGCGGCGGTCCGGGGGCGAGCTCCCCGAGGCGGCCGGTGCCGCGAAGGCAGGTCGGGGCAAGGGGCGCGGGGCCGTGGCCCCCGGGGCCGCCTCGCCCGCCCTGGGTGGCGGCCGTCCCGCGGCCGCGCCCGCCGCGTCCACCGGCCGGGCGGCGGGTTCCGCCGCACCGGAAGAGGACTTCTCCGACATCGAAGCGATCCTGAAGAAGCACGGAATCTGACCGATCCCGTCAAACCCGGCGAACTCCCGCGCCCCGATGGCGTGTTGAGAGCGGCCGGTCCCGGGGCTGCGCCATCATCTCCCCGAGATGCCCGAGACCTCCCGGGGCGAGGCCCCCACCCTCCCGGCCCCGGCGCCCCCGCCCGGTGCGGGCGAGCCGACCGAGCCCGGCCCCGAGCGGCGCGGCTGCCTGTTCGCGCTCTCCCAGCCGCCGCTGATGATCTTCCTGACGGTGATCGCGGCCCTGCTGCTGATGGCCGCCGTGCACGACCTGCTGCTGTTGTGACCGGGTCGTACCGCACCCTGTCCTTGTCCCCGGCCCGACGCCCGTGCGTCGTGTCGGCGGCCCCGGGGGACTACTCCCCGGCTTCCTTGCGGCGGGCCCGGTAGGCGGCCACGTGCAGCCGGTTCCCGCAGGTCCGGCTGTCGCAGTAGCGGCGGGAGCGGTTGCGGGACAGGTCCACGAAGGCCCGTCGGCAGTCGGGGGCCTCGCAGCGGCGCAGCCGCTCCCGCTCTCCCGAGACCACGATGAAGGCCAGTGCCATCCCGCAGTCCGCCGCGATGTGGTCGCCGACGGAGGCCCCGGGGGCGAAGTAGTGCACGTGCCAGTCGTAGCCGTCGTGGTCCGTCAGGCGCGGGGTGGTCCCCGCGGACGCCACCAGCTCGTTGATCACCCCGGCCGCGGTCCGGGCGTTCCGCGCGGCGAAGACCTGGGCGAAGCGGGTGCGGACCGTGCGCACCCCGGCGAGGTCGCGGGCCCCCAGCTCGCCGACGTCGCTGATCTCGTGCTCCCGCACGAAGTCGCGCAGCGCCGCCACGTCCGAGAGCCCGTCGGGCTGGTCCTCGTCGGGGGCGGTGTTCACCAGGTCGACGACGAGGTCGAGGGCGCGACGGGTGTCGTGGGGGATCTGCACGTTCTGGCTCCCTGCGGCCTGCTGCGGGGCCGTTGCCCGCCGATGCTGGCCGACTTTAGCGGGTCTCCCGAAAAGCGCACCGGCGCTGTTCCCGCGGACGGCTTCCGCGGGAACAGCGCCGTTACGTGCGTATGTGGTCGTCCGGCCCACACCGTCGCCCCGAGTCGGACGGTGTCGGGCGGTCGCCGGGCTGGCTCAGCTTTCCGCCAGGATGTGGGAGAGCTCCTGGTCGAGATCGAAGTGCCGGTGCTCGGTGCCGGGTGGCACGGCGGCGTCCGTCCTCTTCAGGAACGACTCCAGGGCTCTCGCGGGGGCTTCGAGCAGGGCTTCTCCCTCCGGTGAGCTCAGGGCGATGCACACCACGCCCTGGCCGTGACTTCGGGACGGCCAGACACGGACGTCTCCGGTTCCGGTGGGCCGGTGCAGGCCCTCGGCGAGGAGGTCGCGGGCGAAGACCCACTCCACCGTCTCCTCGGCGCCGGTGTGGAAGGTGGCGTGCACGGCGTAGGGGTCGGCCGTGTCATACCGCAGGCCCGCCGGAACAGGCAGTGAGGACTCGCTCGACACAACGAGGCGCAGGTGCAGCTCGCAGCTGACCGTGGTGTTCATAAGCGCCAGGGCCTTTCGCTCAGTGTGCGCTCGGGGATTCGCACGTCGGCGAAATCGACATGCCACCTACGGTGCCGTTGTAAACCCCTCTGACCGTTTTGCGGGTCTTCAGGTACCTCGTACGGCGGATCGCGCAGCTCGTTCGCCTGTGCTTCGCGCTCCGGTACCGTGGCTCCCATGAATACGGGGAGTGACGAAAAGAAGTCCGCAGAGCACCCTGCCGAGAGCCCTGCCCTGAACCCTGCCGACAGCCCGAAGGGCCCCTCGGAGGGCGGCCCGGACGCGAGCGCGGCCGACGGGACCGAGGAGCCGCCCGAGCAGCCCCTCGGCTCACGGGCTCCGGAGTTCATCAAGGCCCGCCGCACCCTGCACCTGAGCTGGCAGGTCGGCGTCTTCATCGTGGGCCTCGCCGTGGTCGCCGCCGGGGTGAGCATGCTGGTGCTGCCCGGGCCGGGCTGGGTCGTGATCTTCGCGGGCATGGCGATCTGGGCGACCGAGTTCGTCTGGGCGCAGCTCGTCCTGCGTTGGACCAAGCGCAAGGTGTCCGAGGCCGCCAAGCGCGCCTTGGATCCGAAGGTCCGCCGCCGGAACCTGATCCTGATCTCCACCGGCCTGGTGATCACGGGCGTGCTCTGCGGGATCTACCTGTGGAAGTTCGGACTCGCGCTGCCCTGGGACGTCGGGAACTGACCCGCGTGCCGGCCCGGGGTCGGCGTCGTAGCCCCGACCAGGCCCGATGCCCTCCCCGGCCGTCCCGGACGGTCGGAGGCACCCTCCGACATGGGGTAATGTTCTGGGTGTGCCCGGGCGATTAGCTCAGCGGGAGAGCACTTCGTTCACACCGAAGGGGTCACTGGTTCGATCCCAGTATCGCCCACCCGGACCGAAGGCCCGGAGACCGAAAAGGTCTCCGGGCCTTCGGCGTATCC
>NZ_JBEOSD010000226.1:0-9332 GCF_040302735.1 Streptomyces sp. NPDC097619
GCCGGTCCTTCGGAGGAGCAGGGCGAGGTTGCTCAGGGCCCGGCAGGAATGCTCCTGCCGGGCCCTTCCGCGTCCGCGTGCGCGCGCCGTCTCAGCCCTGGGGGCCCTGGCTCAGCCCGCCCTCCGAGTTCCCGCCCTCGGTGCCGCCGCTCGGCGGGTCCTCCGTCTCGGGCGGGTCCGTGACCGGCGGGGGCTCCGAGGTCGGGTCCTGGGTCGGCTCGGTGCTCTTGGTGGGGTCCGTGGTCGGCGGCTTGTAGGACGGGCTCGGCGAAGGCTTGTCCGGCGGGGTCCACGTCGGGTCGTTCGTGGGCGTCCGGCGGGTCGGCTCCTCCCGCGTCGGCTCCTCCTCGTCCTGCGAGGGGGTGTTCCGGGAGGGCGAGGAGCCCTCCGGGGAGGGGGACCGCGAGTCCGTCACGCCGGTACTGCTCTTCGTCGGGGTCTCGGGGCTCCCGCCGCCGCCGGACTTGTCCAGCGCGTAGACCACGCCCGCGCCGATCGCGAGCAGCGCGAGGGCCGCGAACAGCCACATCTTCCAGCGGCCGCCACCGTCACCGCCGCCACGACCGTCGCCGTAGCCGCCCGTACCGCCGTCGCCGTACCCGCCGCCGCCCGGGAAGGCCGAGCCGTCGTCGGGGTTGATCGGGGGCACCATCGGCTGCCCGAACTGCGAGGTGGTGTTGTGCGCCGGGTAGGGCTGCCCGGGGGTGCCCGCCTGGGTCATGGCGGTGGTGGGCGCGTGCCCGCCGCCCTGGCCGTGCGGCAGCGCCATGGTGACGGGGCCGGTGTTCCAGGTGCCGGTGTGCGCGCCCTGCTCGTGGAGCATCTGGAGGGCGTACTGCACCAGCCCGCGCATCTCCTCCGCGCTCTGGAACCGGTCGTCCGGGTCCTTCGCCAGGGAGCGCATCACCAGGCCGTCCAGCTCCGCCGGGACCCCCTGGGCCACCTGCGAGGGCGGCACCGGGGCGTCCTGCACGTGCTGGTAGACCACCGACAGCGGGGTCTCCCCCGTGAACGGGGGCCGCAGCGCGAGGAGTTCGTACAGCAGACAGCCGGTGGCGTACAGGTCGGAGCGGTGGTCGACGGCCTTGCCGAGGGCCTGCTCCGGGGAGAGGTACTGCGGGGTGCCCATGACCATGCCGGTCTGGGTCATCGTGGACTGCGCCCCGTGCAGGGCGCGGGCGATGCCGAAGTCCATCACCTTCACCGCACCGGTGTTGGTGATGATCACGTTGGCGGGCTTGATGTCGCGGTGCACGATGCCGTGCTGGTGCGAGTACGCGAGGGCTTCGAGCACCCCGGAGACGATGATGAGCGCCTGGTCCGGGCCGGGGGCCTCGGCGCTGATGAGGAGGTCGCGGATGGTGCGGCCCTCGACCAGCTCCATCACGATGTAGGGGACGACGTTCGGGCCGACGCGGTCCTCGCCCGAGTCGTAGACGGCCACGACGGCGTGGTGGTTGAGGCCCGCGACGGACTGCGCCTCGCGCGTGAACCGGGCCTTGGAGACCGGGTCTTCGGCGAGGTCGGCGCGGAGCAGCTTGACGGCGACGGTGCGGCCGAGCCGGACGTCCTCGGCGGCGAACACCTCGGCCATGCCACCGCGGCCGAGACGGTGCGTCAGCCGGTACCGGCCGTCGCCGACCAGACCGCCCGCGCCGAACTGCTCGGGAACATCACCCGTCCCGGCGCCGTTTCCCTCGGGTTCGGGTGCCATCAGTCCTCGCCGTCGTATCTGGCCGCTTCCAGGGGGTCGCGGTGGTCTTGTGCGGAGTGCTCCGATGAACGCTACAGCCTCCGCGCTGCGCCCCGGTCAGGGATCGGTCTCCCGTCCGCTCCCCGTTCCCGTGTGGTCACGGAACGGGTGCCCCGGCTTGACGTGGGCTTGCCCTCCGGCAGACTGGGCGCCGTCGAAACGGACCGGCAGGTCCCGCAGGTCGCGCCCGAGGGGAAGCACAGTGATGAGCCAGGACGGCACTCAGGGCCGGTACGCAGGCGGTTCCCTGGCCCGGGGCCGTTACCAGCTACGGGACTTGCTGGGCGAGGGTGGCATGGCCTCGGTGTACCTGGCCTACGACGCCTCGCTGGACCGGCAGGTGGCCATCAAGACGATGCACACCGAGCTGGGTCGCGAGCAGTCCTTCCGGGAGCGCTTCCGGCGCGAGGCCCAAGCTGTAGCGAAACTGTCGCACACCAACATCGTCTCGGTCTTCGACACCGGTGAGGACACCGTCGCGCTGGGCGCGCTCGGCTCGGCAGACGGCACCGTTCCGTACATCGTCATGGAGTACGTGGAGGGCCGGCCGCTGGGCTCGGTGCTCCAGGCCGACATCGAGCGGCAGGGGGCCATGCCCGCGGACCGGGCGCTGAAGGTGACCCGGGACGTGCTGGCCGCGCTGGAGGCCAGCCACGAGATGGGCCTGGTGCACCGGGACATCAAGCCGGGCAACGTCATGATCACCAAGCGCGGCGTGGTGAAGGTGATGGACTTCGGCATCGCGCGCGCGATGCAGTCCGGGGTCACCTCCATGACCCAGACCGGCATGGTGGTCGGCACCCCTCAGTACCTCTCCCCCGAGCAGGCCCTCGGACGCGGTGTGGACGCCCGCTCCGACCTGTACTCCGTCGGCATCATGCTCTTCCAGCTGCTGACCGGCCGGCTGCCCTTCGAGGCGGACTCCCCACTGGCCATCGCGTACGCGCACGTCCAGGAGGAGCCGGTGGCCCCTTCCTCGGTGAACCGGGCGCTGACCCCGGCCATGGACGCGCTGGTGGCGCGGGCCCTGAAGAAGAACCCGAACGAGCGCTTCCCCACGGCCGCGGCCATGCTCGACGCCTGCGACCGGGTGCTCGCCGCGGGCGGTGCCGGGGCGCCGGTGATCGTCCAGGGCGGTCCGGTCAACAGCGGTTCCGGGGTCGGCTCGGCGGTCTTCCCGCCGGTGGACGCCTCCCGGCAGACCCCGCCGCCGCAGGCCCTCCAGCAGCCGTACCAGCCCTACGCGCCGACCCCGCAGCCGCAGCCGGGCCCGCAGCACCACACCGGCCCGCAGCACCAGGGCGGCTACGCCTACCCGCCGCAGGCTCCCGCGTACGCCCAGCAGGCGCCCACGCCCGTCCCGCACCAGGGTGCGACCCCGCCCCCGTACGTGATCCACCCGCAGGGCGCCCCGGCGGGCGGCGGCTCCGGCGGTCGGGGCGGTACCGGCAAGGTGCTGGGCGCGGCGCTGGTGGCCCTGCTGCTGGTGGGCGGCGTGGTCGCCTACATCAACCTGAAGCCGGAGGACAAGGGCGAGACCCCGGCGGGCGGGGGCAGCTCGGTGGCGGCCACGGACGGGACGGCGGGGCACCGCGGCCCGGACCGGACGCGCACCATCGAGGAGAAGGAGTGCAAGGAGCCCGCCGAGGCGTACAACGACGCCAAGAAGGTCAAGGCGCCGAACTTCCGGTACAAGGACCTGATGTCCGTGAAGCAGTGCCTGCAGGCGGCGGGCTGGGTGCTCAAGGAGCAGCCGCGCAACGACACCGTCTGGGGTGAGGACACCGTCCTGGACCAGCTGCCGGCCCCGGGCGAGGACATCGACCCGACCGACGTCACCTTCACCCTGGTGGTCTCCACGGGCGACCCGGCGTAACCGCGCCCCCGCCGTCCGGGCACGGGGGCGGAATCCCCGGGGAGGCCGCGGGCCGGGGCCCGGACCGCCGTCACCGGTCGTTCCGACACCCCGGCCGCGTGTCCTTTTCGTCCTGAGATGCCGGATTTATTCCGGCGTGTGAGTCTGGCCCTGAACATCTCGGTCGCTCGGGACGGGAGGGGCTCCGCGTGAATCCTCGCCTCGGTGTGCTGCGCTGGGGAGCGGGCGCCGCGCTCACCCTGGGCGTACTGCTGCCCGGTGGGCCCGCCCCCGCCTCGGCGGCCAGCGCGCCCGACGCGCCCGGCGTGGTGCTGACCGCCGCCCCCGAAGCGTCCGGAGCCCAGCTGGCAGGGAGCGCGGCCGGGGCCGGACGGGTCCGGCCCGGCCGACCCGGGCTGGACGAGGCGGTGCCCGTGGCCGTCGCGCCGGCCGCCCCCGTCGTGGAGCGGGCCCCCCGCCCGCCGGCACGGCCGCCCGCACAGCCCCCCGAAGACCCGCCGGAGGTCGCCCCGCCGAGCTCGCCGCCGTTGGCCGCGGGCTGGGGCGCCGACCGCGACGGGCGGGCCGCCGAGCTCGCCGCCCATCTGGTCCCGCTCGGCGCGGGGCTGACTCTGATGGGCCTGGGGCTGGGCTACTTCGGACTGCGCCTGAGGCGCTGACCAGCGCGTTCGCCGGACCCTCGGGTGCCCGTACCGACCGGAGGACCGGCCGGAAGGGGCGCACCCGGATCGACCTCGGCACCCTCACGCCATGGCCAAGGCTTACTTGCGCTCGCCTGCATACTCGGTATACATACTGAGTATGTCGATCCGCCACGGACTCCTCGCTCTCCTGGAGCGAGGGCCCCGGTACGGCTCCCAGCTGCGTACCGAATTCGAGAACCGCACCGGTTCCACCTGGCCCCTGAACGTCGGGCAGGTCTACACGACCCTGTCCCGACTGGAGCGGGACGGACTGGTCGCGCCCGACGGCACGGACACCGCCGGGCACACCCTGTACGCCATCACCGAGGCCGGCCGCGCCGAACTGCTCTCCTGGTACGAGCGCCCAGTGGACCGGAGCAATCCGCCCCGCGACGAGCTCGCGATCAAGCTGGCCATGGCCGTCGGCGCCCCCGGCGTCGACATCCGGGCCGTGATCCAGGCCCAGCGCGCGGCCACCATCCGGGCCATGCAGGACTACACCCGACTCAAGGCCCGGGCCCTGGCCGCCATCGAGTCCGGGCAGGCCCGGGAGCGGGACGACGTGGCCTGGCTGCTGGTCCTGGAGCAACTGATCTTCCAGACCGAGGCCGAGGCCCGCTGGCTCGACCACTCCGAGACCCGGCTGGTCCGGCTCTCCGTCCCGGCCGAACGGGGAGCCGCGCGAGAGCAGCCGCCACCGGCCGCCCCCGCGGCCCGGCCCGCCCGGACCGCGACCCCCGGCACCACCGCACCCGGCGGCTGAGCCGCCACGAGCAGCCGCCCGGTGCGCCGGGGACCGGCGCACCCCGTACCCGCGCGCCCTGATCCGCCCGACCGGGGAGGCCCCCGACCGGGCCCGGGTTCCGAGTTCGGGCCCGCCCCGGAGCGGCCCGGCCGCCCGATCCCCGGGCCCGCCGGTGCCGCCGACCACCGGCGGGCCCGGTCCGCCGACCGTCCTCACGCCGCCGGGCCCACGCCCACCGGCCCGGGCCCCGGGCCCGCGCGACCCCGCCGCTCGTCGTGCCCGTGGTGCCCACGACCCGGCACGCCCCGGGCCCGGCCGGACCGGCGAACCCGGCGTCCGCCGGTCCGGGGGAACCGCCCCGCCGCACGGCCGCCCGCCCGGCCCCACACCACCGCGCGCCACGGCCCCGGCCGTCCCGCCGCGCACACCGAACCGACCGACCCGGCCCGCACCCGCGGAGCCGGTTCCCGTCCCAGGGGGGACCCCTCTCATGCCCGACCCTCAGCACCCGCCGCTGCCCGCGCAGCAGGCCCGCCCGGCGCCCGTCCTGGAACTGCGCGGGCTCACCCGCGTCCACGGCAGCGGGGCCACCGAGGTGCACGCCCTGCGCGGGGTGGACCTGGCCGTCCACCCCGGCGAGCTGGTGGCCGTCATGGGCCCCTCCGGCTCCGGCAAGTCCACCCTGCTGACCCTCGCCGGCGGGCTCGACCTGCCCACCGGCGGACAGGTGCTCGTCGAGGGCACCGATCTGACCTCCGCGAGCCGCAAGCAGCTCGCCGCCCTGCGCCGCCGCTCCATCGGCTACGTCTTCCAGGACTACAACCTCATCCCGGCCCTGACCGCGGCCGAGAACGTGGCCCTCCCCCTCGAACTCGACGGCACCTCCGCCCGCCGGGCCCGCGCCGCCGCCCTCGCCGCCCTCGCGGACATGGGCCTGCCCCAGGTGGCCGACCGCTTCCCGGACGAGATGTCCGGCGGCCAGCAGCAGCGCGTGGCCATCGCCCGCGCCCTGGTCG
Organism: Streptomyces sp. NPDC097619; assembly: GCF_040302735.1. NCBI lineage: Bacteria > Bacillati > Actinomycetota > Actinomycetes > Kitasatosporales > Streptomycetaceae > Streptomyces > Streptomyces sp. NPDC097619. The sequence continues at coordinate 6,074 of NZ_JBEOSD010000226.1, forward strand.
GCGACCGCCGGCTGGTCCTCGCCGACGAACCCACCGGAGCCCTGGACTCCGAGACCGGGGAGTCCGTCCTCGGCCTCCTGCGGGCCCGCTGCGACGCCGGGGCCGCGGCCGTGCTCGTCACCCACGAGCCCCGCTTCGCCGCCTGGGCGGACCGGGTGGTCTTCCTGCGCGACGGCCAGGTCGTGGACGAGACCACGCACACCGGCGCCGACTCCCTCCTGTCGGGCTGGACGGCCGCCCCGTGAAGCTGAACGCCTGGTACCACTCCTGGATCGCGGCCATCCGGATCGCCCGCCGCGACGCCTGGCGCTCCAAGGGCCGCAGCGCCCTGGTCCTCGCCATGCTGGCCCTGCCCATCATCGGCGTCAGCGCCGCCGACCTCACCCTGCGCAGCGCCGAGCTCTCCACCACGCAACGCATGGACCGCCTGATCGGGGCCGCCGACGTCCGGCTCTCCGACTCCCACGCCGGGGGCCGCCCCGTCCTCCAGGCCCCCGACGGCACCTGGTACCAGCCCGCCACGGAGGACACGGAGGACACCGAGGGCGGCTTCTCCGGGGAGGTCCGCGCCGACCTGCGCAAGGCCGTGCCGGCCGGTGCGCAGGTGCTCGCCGACACCCAGGGCAGCGCCAAGGTCCGCACCCGGTACGGGCTGCTGGACACGATCGTGCACGAGATCGACGCCGGTCACCCGCTGGCCGCGGGCCTGGTGGTCCTGGACCGCGGCCGGTACCCGGCCGTCGCCGGCGAGGTCGCCGCCACGACCCGCTTCCTGGAGGAGTCCGGCCTGTACGTGGGCTCCCGGGTGGTGCCGCGCGGCTCGGACCGCGCCTACCTGATCACCGGCGCCTACGAGCTGCCCGACACCCTCTCCGAGCTCGGGCTCATCGCCCCGCCCGGCACCTTCCTGGCCCCGCTGGCCAAGGAGCTGGCCGCGGCCGGGCTGGGGGCCCCCGAGGCCGCCACGAGCCTGCTGGTCCGGCTCCGTGACGCGGACGGCCGCCGCGAAGGTTTCACGTGGAACATGGTCGAGGAGGCCAACACCCACAGCGTGCTCGCGGTCTCCCGGGCCGTCGCCCTGGACCCGCCGGACGAGGCCGACGTGCCGCTCTACCGGGCCACCAGCGACACCTACGAGCGCAGCCCGGCCTTCGAGACCACCACCGCGGTCACCGCCGCCACCGTGGTCGGCCTGGCCCTGCTGGAGGTCTGCCTGCTGGCCGGTCCCGCCTTCGCGGTCGGGGCCCGGCGCTCCCGCCGCCGGCTCGGCCTGGTCGGCGCCAACGGCGGCGAACGCCGCCACATCCGCGCCGTCGTCCTCTCCGGCGGACTGGTGCTCGGCGCGGTCGCGGCCGTGGTCGGCACCGCCCTCGGCGTCGCCCTGACCCTGCTCTGCCGGCCCCTGCTGGAGCACGCCCTCGGGGCCCGGTTCGGAAGCTTCGACGTCCGCCCCCTCGAACTGCTGGGCATCGCCCTGCTGGCCGTCCTGACCGGCCTGCTGGCCGCCGTGGTCCCGGCCGTGGCCGCCTCCCGACAGAGCGTGCTGTCCTCCCTGACCGGGCGCCGCGGGATCCGCAAGGCCAACCGCGTGCTGCCCGTGATCGGCTTCGTCGCCGTCCTCGGGGGCGCCGCCATCGCCCTGTTCGGCTCGGTCTCCGGCAGCGGGTTCATGGTGGTCGCGGGCGGCAGCGCCCTCGCCGAACTGGGCGTGGTGGCCCTGGTCCCCACCCTGGTCGGGCTCTTCGGCCGACTCGGTCGGGTGCTGCCGCTGTCCCCCCGTCTGGCCCTGCGCGACGCCGTCCGCAACCGGGGCCGCACGGCTCCCGCGGTGGCCGCCGTGCTCGCCGCCGTGGCCGGCAGCGTGGCCGTCGCCACCTACCAGGAGAGCCGGGAGACGCAGGTCCGCCAGGAGTACAGGGCGCAGCTGCCCGCGGGCAGCGCCCGGCTCTCCCTGGACGACTCCGCGGGCTTCCGCGAGCTCCCCGCGGCGCGCGCCGCGGTCACCCGCGAGCTGCCCGTGGCCGTACGGGCCGACGTGTCACGGATCGTCATCGGCCGCTCCGACTGCGAGGAGTTCTCCGCCGACCCCGCGTGCGGTCGCCTGGAGCTGGTCGTGCCCCCGGGCAACAACTGCCCGATGTGGGAGGACGGCAAGGACTCCGGGGACTTCACCCCCGCCCAGCGGGAGCGGTTCAGCCGGGACTGGCGCTGCCTCGCGAGCGCCTACGGACCGGCCGAGCAGGTGGCCGTGGCCGACGAACGGCTGCTCACCGCACTCGCCGTGACCGACCCGGCCGCCCGTGCCGCCCTGCGCGAGGGCACCCCGGTCGCCTTCGACCGCCGGTACGTCAAGGACGGTCGCGTCACCCTGCTCGCCATCAGCGACCCGGCGGCCGCCGACAAGGCCGCGGAGGAGGGCCGCGAGGTGCCCGGCGTCCGCCGGACCCTGCCGGTCCACCTGGTGAGCGGCGACCGCGGCTGGGGCTTCAAGGTGGTGCTGCCGCCCGACGCCGCGAAGAAGGCCGGTCTGGCCGCCATCCCCTCCAGCACCTACCTCGCCCTGGACGGCTCGCCCACGAGCGAGCAGCGACAGCGTGCCGACGCCGCCCTGGACACCATGTCCGCCGGCAGCTCGCTCTACATCGAGGACGGCTACCAGGGCTCCGCGACCATCATGCTGCTGGCCCTGTCGCTCTTCGCCGGAGTGATCACCATCGGCGCCGCCGGGATCGCCACCGGCCTCTCCCAGGCCGATACCGAGGCCGACCTGCGGACCCTGGCCGCGGTGGGCGCGGCCCCCCGGGTCCGGCGCACCCTGAGCGCCTTCCAGTGCGGGGTGGTCGCCGCCATGGGCGTCCTGCTGGGCTCGGCCGCCGGAATCCTGCCCGCCGTGGCCCTGCGGCTGACCGAGCGCAGGCAGCAGGCCGGCTGGTACGCGGACCTGGTCAAGAGCGGTTTCGCCAACGGGACCGCCGAACCCGTGGTGCCCATCGTGGTCCCCTGGGTCACCCTGGCGGGCCTGCTGGTGGCCGTGCCCGTGGGCGCCGCGCTGTTGGCCGCGCTGGTGACCCGATCGAACGGGGCCCTGGGCCGCCGCGCCGCCACCTAGGTCGCGTCTTCCGGATCTTGCCTGACCGTGTCGCCCCCCGGAGGACCGCGAGCTCCGCGGGCACCGTGAAGGTGAGGGCCACCGCGTCCTCGGTGAGCCGGTCGACCGCCGCCACCGTCAGCGGGTGGAACGCGCCGCGGCGGTCGGTCC
>NZ_JBEOSD010000227.1:0-9122 GCF_040302735.1 Streptomyces sp. NPDC097619
TTTTAACTTATCCCCCCACCACCTATACCTACAGTCAAAACACAACACTCTTCCCCTCCCCGCCGCTCTCCCGAACGGCCCCGGCCCCGCCGCGGGGGGCCCGCCGCGGCGGCCCCCCGCGGAGCTCCCGCCCGTCCACGGCTCCCTGATCTGCGTGGCCGCCCCCGCGCTGGCCATCTCCCCGGAGCACGGCCAGCTCACCGGCCGGGGGCTGGACGGCTTCTACCGCTCCGGCCGCCGCCTCCTCGCCCGCTGCCTGCTCCGGGTCGCCGGGCGGGACCCGATCGCCGTCCAGGGCCGGAGCCTGGGCTCCGACCGGGCCTCCTTCACCGCCACGGTCCGCACCGGGGCCGAGCCCGGACCCGACCCCGACCTGACCGTGGAACGGATCCGGCACGCCGACGGCACCGAGCGCATCACCCTGCGCAGCCACGCCGCCCGACGGATCCGCGTCCCCGTGGAACTCTCCCTCGGCACCGACCTGGCCGAGCTCGGGGCGGTGGCCTCGGGCCGCGCCGGACCGGAGCTGCCCGCCGCCGTCCACGCGGCCGGTCTGCGCTGGAGCACCCAGGGCGCGCAGTCCTTCACCACCGCCGAACCGGCACCCGACGACGTGCTCGCCGCCCTGGGGCTGCTCCGCTGGGAGCTCGACCTCGACCCCGGCGAGAGCCGCGTCATCGAACTGCGCACGGCCCGGGACCGGTCCCTCCGGATCCCCGCCGGGCAGTTGGCGGGGATCCTCGCCGACGCCCGAGCCGAGGGCGACGACCCGCGCGCCGAGGCCCTCTTCGGGGCCTCCCTGGCCGATCTGAGGGCCCTGCTCCTGAGGGACCCGGACCACCCCGCCGACACCTTCCTCGCCGCGGGCGCCCCCTGGCGCTGCGGACTGGCCCCCGCGGAATCCCTCTGGGCCGCCCGGATGGCCCTTCCCCTCGGCACCGGCCTCGCCGCGGCCACCCTCCGGGTGCTGGCCCGCACCCAGACGGGCGGCCGCGGGGCCGATGCCGGCCGGATCCCGGGCCCGCTGCGGGCCGCGGGCCCCGGGCTGCCCCCGGGCTGCACCGGCACCGAAGCCACCCTCGCCTTCCCCGTGGTGCTGGCCGAGGCCCGCCGCTGGGGACTCCCCGAGGCCGAACTGGACGCCCTGCTCCCCGCCGCCGAACGCTGCCTGGCCTGGCTGCGCAGAGCCCCCGACACGGGCCTGCTCCCCGACCCCACCGACGGCCCGGCACGCGTCGAGACCCAGGCCCACGCCCACCGGGCCGCCCTGCTCGGCGCCGACCTCCTCGCCGCCTGCGGCCGCCCCGGCGCCGGGGAACTGCGCTCCTGGGCCGAACGGCAGCGCGAGCGGTTCCGGGAGTCCTTCTGGATCGAGACCCGGGCCGGGGGCCTGCCCGCCGCCGCCGTCCTGCCCGACGGCCGACCGGTGCCCCGGCTGACCGGGGCCACCGCCCACCTCCTGGACACCGGCCTGCTCGGCGGGGGCGCGCACGCACCCGGCCTGCTCGACCGGATCGCCACGGAACAACTCGGTCGGCTCCTCGGGGCCCCCGCCATGGACTGCGGCTGGGGCCTGCGCAGCCTCGGGGTCAAGGAGCCCGGCCACAACCCCTTCGGCCACCGCTCCGGGGCGGTCCGGGCGCACGAGACCGCCGTCGCCTTCGCCGGGCTGGCCGCGGCCGGCTACGAGCAGGAGGCCGCCGGTCTGCTGCGCGGGTTCGTGGACGCGGCCGAGGCGTTCGGGTACCGGCTGCCGGAGATGTACGGCTCCGCCCAGCGGACCGCCGGCGGGGCCCCGCTGCCCCACCCGGCGGCCTGCCGCCCCGCGGCCGTGGCGGCGGCCGCCGGGATCCACGTCCTGGTGGCGCTGGTGGGGGTGCGCCCCGACGCCCCCGCGGGCACCGTGGCCCTGGCCCCGCCGGCCGGGGCACCGCTCGGTGCCCTCCGACTCTCCGGGCTGCGGGTCGCCGGGGAACCCTTCGCCGCCCGCGTCAGCCGCCTCGGCCTCGGCATGGTGGAGGAGGCGGCCGATGCGCTCCAGCTCGGCGTGTAGCCACCCCCCTGGCCCGCGCCCCGCTCCCCGGGAGGGAGAGAACCGAACGACTGTTTATCGTCAGGAAGACGACTATGATCGGGGCATGCCCTACGACCCGTCGGCCTTTCCGCCCTTCGCCGTCACCGTCGACCTGGTCGTGCTCACCGTGCGCCGTCACGCGCTCTGCACCCTGGTCGTCCGCCGAGGGGAGTCCCCCTTCCAGGGAAGCTGGGCCCTGCCCGGCGGCTTCGTCCGCGACGAGGAGGACCTCGCCGGAGCCGCCGCCCGCGAACTGGCCGAGGAGACCGGCCTGTGCGCCCACGACCCGAGCGCACCCGACACGGGCAACGGCGCGCACCTGGAACAGCTCGCCACCTACGGCGACCCCAAGCGCGACCCCCGCATGCGGGTGGTCAGCGTGGCCCACCTCGTGCTCGCCCCCGACCTCCCCGCCCCCCGCGCCGGCGGCGACGCCAACAGCGCCCGCTGGGCCCCGGTCGACGAACTCCTCGACGCCGAGGGCGGTTTCGTCCGGGACGGCGAAGGGGCCGGCGCCCTCGCCTTCGACCACGCCCGGATCCTCGCCGACGGAGTCGAACGCGCCCGCTCGAAGATCGAGTACTCCTCCCTCGCCACCGCCTTCTGCCCGCCGGAGTTCACCGTGGGCGAGCTGCGCCGGGTCTACGAGGCGGTGTGGGGGGTCTCCCTGGACCCGCGGAACTTCCACCGCAAGGTGACCGGGACGCCCGGCTTCCTGGTCCCCGCCGGAGGCACCACGACCCGTCAGGGCGGCCGCCCCGCACAGCTGTTCCGCGCGGGCGGGGCCACGCTCCTCAACCCGCCGATGCTGCGCCCCGAGGTCTGAGCCCCGCCTTCCGAGCGGCGGGGGAGGCGGAACCGCGCGGGAAGCCGAGGGGGCCCGGAGCGGGTGAGGGCCGACCGGTCGACATATGGGGCGCCGCCGGGCCGGGTTCCATTACAAATCGGACATATCGCGTTATCTTCCTGTGGTATTCGCCGTGCCGCAGAGCGGTCTCACCCCCGCGAGAGAAGCGATGCTCCAGGCCATCGGACTGACCAGTGCCCCCCGCAGAGACCTCCCGCCCGCCGTGGACGACCTCACCTTCGAGGCCCGCCCCGGACGGGTGACCGCCCTCCTCGGTGACCCGGGGGCGGGCAAGACCACAGCCCTCCGCCTCATGCTCGAACTCGAACCGGGCCGGGGCGTCACCTACTTCCGCGGCCGCCCCCTGCACCGCATCGCCCACCCCTCCCGCGAGGTAGGGGTCCTCCTCGGCGACGTGCCCGGGCACCCGGCCCGCACCGTCCGCGGCCAACTGCGCATGCTCTGCGCGGCCGTCGGCGTCCCCGCCGCCCGCGCGGAGGACATGATGGAGGTCGTCGGCATCGCGGGCCTGCGCGACGAGCGGCTCGGCACCCTGTCCGCGGGCATGGACCGCAGGCTCGGACTGGCCGCCGCCCTCCTCGCCGACCCCTGCACCCTGCTGCTCGACGAGCCCACGGCCGGGCTCTCCGGGCGCGAGCGCACCTGGCTGCACGGACTGCTCCGCAGCCACGCCGCCCTGGGCGGGGTGGTCCTCTTCACCACCTCCGACCCCAAGGAGGCCGCCCGGTACGCCGACCGCGTGGTCAGCGTCGAGGCGGGCAAGCTCCTGGCGGACCAGGAGGCCGCGGACTTCGCCCGCACCCGGCTCCGCCCCCGGGTCGCCGTCCGCAGTCCCCACGCCCCCCGCCTGGCGGCCCTCCTGGGTCAGCGCGCCCGGGCCGGACAGCGGTCCGTGGAGGTGGTCGAGGAGAGCGGCAGCCGCCTCTCCGTGTACGGCAGCAGCTGCGCGGAGGTCGGCGAGACGGCCTTCCTCAACGGCATCCTCGTGCACCAGCTCGCCGACGAGATCGGGGACACCGGCCCCGCCGCCACGGTGCCCGCGCCCGCGCCCGCCCGAGAGGTCGGAACCCGGCGGTCCCGAACCCTGAGGCCCCGATCCCCTCAGGCGGAGACCCCGGACACCGGAACCTCCGGGGCCGGAGCCTCCGACCAGGGCGTCCCGGCCGGAGGCCCGGACGCCGGGGGCCGCGACGGCGAAGCGCCCCGGCCCCCCGCGCCCCGCGCGTCGACCGGTCCCCGCCACGCCCGCCCGAGCACCCCGCCGGTCTCCGCCGTGCGCCGCGTCGGCGGGCCCCTGCGCCCGCTGCGGTACGAACTGCGCCGCATCGCCGGCACCCGCACCGCCGTGCTCGTGGCCGTCGCGGCGGTGTTCGTCTCGGTGCTCCTCGCCCTCGGCACCGCCCACTCCGGCGGCCTGCCCCGCCCCCGGCTCCTCGCGGCCTGGCCCGGCTTCCTGCCGCTGCCGCCGGCCGCGCTCGGGGCCGGGCTGATCGGCGCGCTGGCCTTCGGGGAGGAGTACCGCTACCCCGCCCTCGCGGCGGACCGCGGCACCGTTCCCCGGCGGCTCGGGCTGCTCCTGGCCAAGCTCGGGGTCAGCGGCGTGCTGGCCCTGCTCATCGGGGTGTTCACGGTCCTCGCCGACGGGGCCGCCCTGCGCCTGGTCTTCGACACCGACCTGGTCCGGGTGCCCCGCGAATGGCTCGCCCCGGCGGCCAGTTGGGCCGGACTCCTCGTGGGCTGCGCCTGGGCCGGCGTGCTGGCATCCGCCGTGTTCCGCTCCGCCACCGCGGGGTTGGCTGCCGTCACCGCCGTGCCGGTGCTCGTGGTGCCGCTGCTGCGCAAGGTGTTCTCCGGGCCCTCCGCCTACGAGACCGCGGGAGTGGCCTCCCGGCTGCGCGGGTTGGCCTGGGCGCACTGGCCGCCGGAGGCCGACCGGCTCGTGCTCGGCGCGTTCAAGGTGCTCGCCCAGCCGGTGGGCGCCGCCCTCGCGCTCTCCCTGACCGCCCTGTTGTGCGCGTACGGGTTCACCGGCCTTCGCAGCAGGGTGCGTTGGTGACCGTTTGGCATCGATGAACGTCCGCTTCGACGAACGGGGATCGCAACTACGGCCTGAAAGCACGGTTCTTTACGATAAGTCGTCAATTGCGTAGGGGGCACCGATCACCCTTTCGTGTGCTTTTCACCAAAGACCTCAAGGGCCGCCGGAGCGCGGCCGACAAAGGATGCGTGAGTACCCTTGCGCACACCTTGATGACCGCCGCCCGCCACGCCGACTCCGGCCTCGCCGGCCCGGGCGAACTCGACCGCTACCCCTACGCGGAGGCCCCCGTCGCCGAGCGCGTCGGACCGCCCCACTGGGACGGTGCCGATGTGGAGCTGAGCCGGGTGGGCCGCCGCGCCGCGGGCAGCCGGGGCCGCGGGCTGCACGGCCAACTCGTCCAGCAGCTCGGCCAGATGATCGTCTCCGGTGACCTCGGCGCGGACCGTCCGCTGGTTCCCGAGGAGATCGGCCAGCGCTTCGAGGTCTCCCGGACCGTGGTCCGCGAGTCCCTGCGCGTGCTGGAGGCCAAGGGCCTCGTCAGCGCCCGCCCCAACGTCGGCACCCGGGTCCGCCCGGTCAGCGACTGGAACCTCCTCGACCCCGACATCATCGAGTGGCGCGCCTTCGGCCCCCAGCGGGAGGACCAGCGCCGCGAGCTCAACGAGCTCCGCTGGACCATCGAGCCCCTCGCGGCCCGGCTCGCCGCGGGTCACGGCCGCCAGGACGTCCAGCAGCGGCTTTCCGACATGGTCGAGATCATGGGCCACGCCCTCGCCCAGGGCGACCTGATCACCTTCGCCCGCGCGGACAACGAGTTCCACGCCCTGCTGATCCAGGTCGCCGGGAACCGCATGCTGGAGCACCTCTCCGGCATCGTCTCCGCCGCCCTCCAGGTCTCCGGCAGCCCCGTCACCGCCTGTGACCGCCCCAGCGAGACCTCCGTGGCCCTGCACGGCCGCATGCTGGAGGCCCTCGCCTCGGCCGACTCCCAGGGCGCGGAGAACGCCATGCGCCAGCTGCTGACCGTGCACCCCGAGGTGGAGCGGGTCGTCCCGGCTCCCCGCGAGCACTGACACGCGCGGTGCGCGGCCGGGGCGTGCGCCCCGTGGCGGCGGGGCGCGTGCGGGGCCGTGTGCCGCCGGACCCGAGGGGTCCGGCGGCACTGCTGTGCGCGGCGCGCCGAGGAGCCCACGGGCGTGGCTCCCGCTCCACGCCAAGGCCGTATGAGACGTTTTCGCCGTAAAGGGGGTGTGACTCGGGCCACGGAGATTGTGCGTAACGCTCTGCGAGGCCACGCGATGACCTAAGAGGTGATGGCCGACGGAGGGAAGACAGCAGCCGTTGCGGGCGCTGTGCAGCTCCCCGGTCCCTGCCCGCGCCGCCGACCACCCCGAGTCGGCGGGTCGTCGGCTCCGGTCCAGCACCAGGCCGGGGTCGGAAGCCGTTCCCATCGTTCCGAGAGGTTGTTCGTGTCGGCCAGCACTTCCCGTACGCTCCCGCCGGAGATCGCCGAGTCCGAGTCCGTCATGGCGCTCATCGAGCGGGGCAAGGCCGAGGGGCAGATCGCCGGCGATGACGTGCGTCGGGCCTTCGAGGCTGACCAGATCCCGCCGACCCAGTGGAAGAACGTACTGCGCAGCCTCAACCAGATCCTCGAGGAAGAGGGTGTGACGCTGATGGTCAGTGCCGCGGAGTCGCCGAAGCGCGCCCGCAAGAGCGTCGCGGCGAAGGCTCCCGTCAAGCGCGCGGCCACCAAGACGGCCGCGGCCCGCCCGGCCCCGGTGCGGACGGCGGCGGCCCCGGCCGCCGTGGTGACGGGCGGGGACGAGGAGCTCGCGGTGGAGGCCGCCGAGCCCGCCGAGGAGGCCGCTCCCGTCAAGAAGGCCGCGGCGAAGAAGACGGCCGCCAAGAAGGCCGCTCCGGCGAAGAAGGCGACGGCCAAGAAGGCCGCGGCGAAGAAGACCACGGCCAAGAAGGACTCGGACGGGGCCGGCGAGGACGAGACGCCCGAAGACGGTCCCGGAGCCAAGGGCGCCGAGGGCGAAGAGGAGGAGGAGAGCGGCGAGGCCAAGGGCTTCGTGCTCTCCGACGACGAGGACGACGCCCCGGCGCAGCAGGTGGCCGTGGCCGGTGCCACCGCCGACCCGGTCAAGGACTACCTGAAGCAGATCGGCAAGGTCCCCCTCCTCAACGCCGAGCAGGAGGTGGAGCTCGCCAAGCGGATCGAGGCGGGCCTCTTCGCCGAGGACAAGCTGGCCAACGCCGACAAGCTGGCCCCCAAGCTCAAGCGCGAGCTGGAGATCATCGCCGAGGACGGCCGGCGGGCCAAGAACCACCTGCTGGAGGCCAACCTCCGCCTCGTGGTCTCCCTGGCCAAGCGCTACACCGGCCGCGGCATGCTCTTCCTGGACCTGATCCAGGAGGGCAACCTGGGCCTGATCCGCGCGGTCGAGAAGTTCGACTACACCAAGGGCTACAAGTTCTCCACGTACGCCACCTGGTGGATCCGGCAGGCGATCACCCGCGCCATGGCCGACCAGGCCCGCACCATCCGCATCCCGGTGCACATGGTCGAAGTGATCAACAAGCTCGCCCGCGTGCAGCGCCAGATGCTCCAGGACTTGGGCCGCGAGCCCACCCCGGAGGAGCTGGCCAAGGAACTCGACATGACCCCCGAGAAGGTCATCGAGGTCCAGAAGTACGGCCGCGAGCCGATCTCCCTGCACACCCCCCTCGGAGAGGACGGCGACAGCGAGTTCGGCGACCTCATCGAGGACTCCGAGGCCGTGGTCCCGGCCGACGCCGTCTCCTTCACCCTGCTGCAGGAGCAGCTGCACTCGGTCCTGGACACCCTGTCGGAGCGCGAGGCGGGCGTGGTCTCCATGCGCTTCGGCCTCACCGACGGCCAGCCCAAGACCCTGGACGAGATCGGCAAGGTCTACGGCGTGACCCGTGAGCGGATCCGTCAGATCGAGTCCAAGACCATGTCGAAGCTGCGTCACCCCTCGCGTTCCCAGGTGCTGCGCGACTACCTGGACTGAGCGGTCCCACCGCGGGCGCCACGGGGCCCGGAGTCCGCGACGGGGCTCCGGGCCCCCGCCGTGCCCGCGGGTGCGCGGCGGCACGGGTCGTACCACTCTGGGTGTGGTCATGCACACACGGAGTCAGGAGGCCCCATGCGACGTCCCTTTGCCCGCACCCTGGCGGGAGCGCTGACCCTGGCGGCGGGCGCGGCCGTGGCCCCGCTGGCTCCCGTCGCCCCGGCCGCCGCCGACAGCGTGGTGGTGGGCGGCCGACCGGCACTGGTGGACGACACCCCCTGGGTGGTGGCCCTGTCCAGCCGTGACCGGTTCGGGGGTACGCGGGCGGGCCAGTTCTGCGGGGGCGTGGTGGTCGCCCCCACGAAGGTCCTCACGGCCGCCCACTGCCTCGCCCGGCAGGTGCTCGGCGGCTCCGTGGAGGCCGTGCGGGACCTCCGGGTGATCGCCGGACGCACCGAGCTGCGGGCCGGGGAGGGCCGCGAGATCGCCCTCCTGGAGGCCCGGGTGAATCCGGCCTACGACCGCTACACCAATGCCGGGGACCTCGCGGTACTGACCCTGGCGGAGCCGCTGCCCCGGGCGCACGTGCTCCCCATGGCCGGACCGGGGGACGAGGCGTACGCGCCGGGTACGGAGGCCACGGTCTTCGGCTGGGGGGACACCACCGGCTACGGGGACTACGCCGGCTCGCTGCGCTCGGCGCCCGTGACCGTCTTCGACGACGTGGCCTGCGGGCGGGCCTATCCGGGCGGCCCGGAGGGCCGCTACCTGCCCGGGGCGATGGTCTGCGCCGGAGACCCCGCCGGTGGCCGGGACGCCTGCCAGGGGGACAGCGGAGGGCCTCTGGTGGCCCGTGGGCGGCTGATCGGGCTGGTGTCCTGGGGGCGGGGCTGCGGCCGCGCCGACAGCCCCGGGGTCTACACCCGGATCGCCCCGCTCACGGGCTTCGTGGCCGGCTGAGCCACCACGCCTCCGGCGGCCCCGGCGCGGGGCCGGAAACGAGGACGGGCGGTCACCCCTGGGTGTGTGGGGGGTCCGCCCGTCGGCCGGGGCGGGGCCCGTGCGGGGGGGGCGGGTTGGTGGGCCGGCGGCGCGCGG
>NZ_JBEOSD010000228.1:0-9070 GCF_040302735.1 Streptomyces sp. NPDC097619
GGTTGGGCGGCGCGGGGGGGCGTGGGGTGGCGCGGGGGGGGGGTCGCCGGCGCCGGCCCCCCCCCCGGGGGGGGGGGGGGCCCCCGGTTGGGGGCCCCCCCCACCCGCCCGCGGGGGTGTCGGAAGCCGAAGGCCGGGCGCGGCCCCGGTGGCTGTCCCAAGATGGTTTCATGACGATGGAACACGGCGGGAACACGACCGCCGCTCAGACAGGCGTCCTCGTGGTGACGACCAACGACGTCCCGGGGTACCGCGTGGAGAAGGTCATCGGTGAGGTCTTCGGACTCACCGTCCGCTCCCGACACCTCGGCAGCCAGCTCGGCGCGGGGTTGAAGTCCCTCATGGGAGGTGAGCTCAAGGGACTCACCAAGACACTCGTGGAGACGCGCAACCAGGCCATGGAACGACTCATCGAGCAGGCCAAGGCGGTCGGCGGGAACGCCGTCCTCGCGATGCGCTTCGACGTCACGGACGCCGCCGACGTCGGCACCGAGGTCTGCGCCTACGGAACCGCGGTCGTCCTCGCCGCGGAGTGACCACGCCCCGGCTCACCGGATGCGGCTGAAGCCTGCGGAGCGGGTGCGTCGGCCCGGGTTCGCGGGGGGCGCGACGACGGGTCCGGCAGAAGTGCGGGCGGTGCAGTTCTGCCGGTGGAACTGCATGGTCCGGTGGACGGTGACGCTGTTGGCTGGGTGGAGAACGGACGGAGTGGTCGGTCGGGGGCACACTGAGGTGTCTCCCGACCGGCCGTTCCGCCGTGTGCCGTGCGATCCGGTGCCGCAACGCGCCCGCTCCGGCACCGACGACCGTCTTGACCCTGGGGAACGACATGTTTGCAAGAGGCTCCCGTGTGCTGCGGAGACTGGCCCTGCCGGTTCTCTCGCTGCTCTTCCTGGCCGCGATGCTGCCGACTCCGACGACCGCGGTGGCGGCTTCCGGCAGCAAGTACGGAGACGCCCGGCTCGACCAGTGGTCGTGGCTGACCACCCACAACTCCTACGCGCACTCGGGGGCGGTTCCGCCGCGGAACCAGTCCCGCGAGATTCCGCAGCAGCTCGACGAGGGCGTGCGCGGGCTGATGCTGGACACGTACGACATGACCGTCAGCCCCGAGGGCGACCTCGACGTCATGCTGTGTCACTCCACGCACAAGTGCTACGGCACCTTCGCCAACCGACTCGGCCAGATCGTGGACTTCCTCAAGCGGAACCCGAACGAAGTGGTCACGATCTTCCTGGAGAACTACGCCGGTCGGGCCTCGCTCACCGGGGTGATCAGCGGCGTGCTGGAGGGCAAGAACGCGAAGGACCTGCTGTTCTCGCCGAGCCAGTACGACATCGACGACCGGAACTGGCCCCGGGTGAAGGACATGGTCTCCGACAACCGCCGGCTGGTGATCCTCCAGGACAAGTGGGGCGAGGACGTTCCGGTCAAGTCCACCGACGGGAGCAAGGAGTACGGGCGGCTCATGCACACCTGGTCGCGCACGGTGGAGACGCTGTACGACTACGACGGCCGGCCGAACGGTTGCGCCTCGCGCACCGAGAACCCAGTGGGTCAGAACCCCATGCCCAAGACGGCCCTGACGCCGCTGTTCACGATGAACCAGTTCGACTCCAGCGTGCTCGACCCGGAGAACAAGGCACCCGGCGACAACGGCGCGGCCCTCAAGAAGCGCATCGACAAGGACTGCCGGCCCGCAGCGGGCCGCAACCCGAACTACGTCGCGGTGAACTTCTACGAGAAGAGCGACACCAGTGGTGTCACGCCGCTGTCCGTGGTCAACGAGCTCAACCGCAACGCCCACGTCTTCGCGCCGCACCCCGCGCTGTGGACCGTCACCCCGAACAAGCAGTACGTGGGGCAGACCTACGAGACCTCCGCGCCGAACCGGTGCATGGTGCGCGGTGACGAGTTCCCGGAGGGCACCGGCGGTGTGGTGACGCAGCGGGCCTGCGCGAGCCCGGCGCCCAGCAGCCACCAGTGGACGGCGACCCCGCCGAGCTACGACGGCAAGGGCTTCTTCTGGATCAAGGCGAACAACGGCAACTGCCTGACCGTTCCTGCCAACGACGGGGTGCCGCCCGGGAACGACATGCCGATGTTCTGGTGGCCGTGCGAGACCCGGTGGTCCTCGGGGAACCAGCTGTGGAACATCATCCCCGTCGAGCAGTACGGCGGACGGCGCGCCTACTACTTCATCAACCAGTGGACCGGCAAGTGCCTGACCCTGGACCCCAAGACGAACAGCGGCAAGGTCGGTCGGGTCACCCAGGACGTGTGCCCGAACCCGTGAGGTCCGCCCCCGGCGGAGTCCCGGCGGTGAGCGGCCCCTGCACCTGCCGGACCCCGGAGGGACGGACCCTGGAGGGACGGACCCTGGACGAGCGGACCCCGTACTGACGGACCCGGGTCCGAGACACCCGGAACGGCCCGGCCGAGCGATCGGCCGGGTCGTTCGCGTCGTCGTCCTCCGCCGGGAGGGAACTCGGAGCCGGTGCCGCACGAGGACAGGGCGCCTGGTCGAGAGCACGCGAAAATCCCGTCACCTCGGGAGGGAGGTGACGGGATTTCAGTGGAGCGCTGGGCAGGCCTTGCACCTACATCCCCCCACGGGAAGTGGGGTGTCTTTCCTTGGACCACCAACGCACGTGCCGGGGAACCCTGTTCGGGGCGACCAGCTCTGAACCAATACTACTCCACGATGTCCGATGCCGTTCCCACCGGACGCGCGGACCGGGAGTCCGGGCTTCCGTCCCGGCTCCCGTCCGCCCCTGGATTTCGCCTCCGCGTTCCCCGCCTTCAGGGACGGCCTGCGACGAACCAGCGGGCGGGGATCCGGAGCGGGGCGCCGTCGGGACCGCTGTCGCTCATCGCGAGGGAGGTCTCGCCCTCGGCGAGGACGCTCAGGCCCGCGCGGCCGAGCAGAGCGGACACCTCACCGTCGGCGATCTCGCCCGGCCGCAGGTCGTGTTCCTTGACCCGGCGCAGCTTGGGCGAGGGGCCGCCGGGCAGCGCGGCGAACGACTCGATGGCTTCCTTGGCCTCGCCGGTCGGTTCGAGGACGAGGGCGCGGCCGCGGGTGCCGACGAGCCGGGCGACGGCCGCGGCGACGGCGGGGCGGTCCTCGGGGTCGCTCTGGTGGAGCACGGCCCGCATGTACACGTTGGTGTCGCCGAGGCGTTCGGACAGGGCTCCGGTCTGGGCGGGGTCGGCGAGGTCGACCTGCTCGTACGTGGCCGTTCCTTGCGGGTCGGCGCGGCGGGCGTGCGCCACGGCGGCGGCGCACAGGTCCACGCCCACGGCGCGGGCGAAGCGGGTGGCCAGGTGGCGGGTCTGCGTACCGTTGCCGCATCCGAGATCGGCGATGGGCAGGGACGCGTCGGCGTAGGGGGTGAGGTGTCCGAGGTCCCGCTCCGCGGTCAGTGCGGGATCGGCGTCCCAGAACGGCTCCCCCTGTTCACCCGAGGACTGTTCCCAGAATCCGTCCCAGGCGGTGCGGTAACGGTCGGACACGCTCATGGGGGCTCCTCGCGGTTCGGCTCCGGGGCGGGAAGGGCGGGACAGCGGTCCCTCCCCTACCGCCTTCATCGTGCGCGGCGGTTCAACAGACCAAACGTGAATGCTCCCGGAGGGGCAACGGCCGCCACGGCGCGCGCACGGGTGGGACGGCCGGGAACGGGGCGAGCCGCACGGCCGGGCATTGACGCCCGGTATTGGTCTAGTCCAAGTTGTGCGTACGCATGTCCTGATCCGCTCTTCCCCAGTATCGGAGCGCACCTCATGACACACCACGGACGCCGCCTCCCCCGTGTCCTCGGCGCCGCCGGAGCCCTCGTCCTCGGCTCCGCCCTCCTCGCCCTGGTCCCCGCCCGGGCGAGCGCGGCAGCCGAACTGCTGGGCAATCCCGGGTTCGAGGCCGCCGGCCTCGCCCCCTGGGCCTGCACCGGCACCGCCGCCCCCACGACCACCGCCCCCCGCTCGGGCGGTTTCGCACTCAGCGCCACCCCGGGCGCGAGCGACCTCGGAGCCTGCACCCAGACCGTCAGCGTGCTGCCGAACACCGCCTACCACCTGACCGCCTGGGTCAAGGGTTCGTACGTGACCCTCGGCGCCACCGGCACCGGGGTCTCCACCTCCACCTGGGCCAACGCCCCCGCCTGGACCCAGCTGACCCGCTCCTTCACCACCGGGCCGGGCACCACCCAAGTCACCGTCACGCTCAGCGGCTGGTACGGCAGCCCCTACCAGGCCGATGACCTCTCCCTGATGCCGGCGGGTGGCACACCCTCTCCGTCACAGTCCCCGTCGGCGTCGCCTTCGGTCACCCCGAGTCCGACTCCCACCCCCACACCGACTCCCACACCGACACCGACACCGACCGGCACGACGACGCCCGGGAACACGGTCAGGGTCACCACCGCCAAGGAGTTGCAGACCGCCTTGACCGCTGCCGTCCCGGGCCGGACCATCGAGCTCGCCGACGGCACGTACAAGGGCAACTTCAAGATCACGACGGGTGGCACGGCCACGGCCCGGATCACTCTGACCGGTTCGTCCCGTGCCGTCCTCACCACGACGAGCGGTGGCGGTTACGGCCTGTCCCTCGCCAACGCGCCCTACTGGACCGTGCGGGGCATCACCGTGACCGGGGCGCAGAAGGGCATCATGGTCGACGCCTCCGACCACGTGGAACTCGAAGCGGTGACGGTGAACCACATGAAGATGGAGGGCGTGCACTTCCGCAACTCCTCCAGCTACGGGGTCCTGCGCGACTCCACGGTGCACGACGTCGGTACCGCGCGCGACGGCAAGGGCGAGGGCGTCTACGTCGGCACCGCCAACACGCTGTCAGACAAGAGCGACCACGTGCGGATCCTCGACAACGTGATCGGCCCGAACATCGGCGGCGAGAACATCGACCTCAAGGAAGGCACCACCGGCGGCCTGGTCTCCGGGAACCGCTTCGACGGCAACGGCCTGACCAACGTCAACTACGACGACTCCTGGGTCGACGTGAAGGGCAACGGCTACGTCATCGAGAACAACGTCGGCGTGCGCACGATGAACCACGGGTTCGAGACCCACACCCAGGGCCCGGGCTGGGGCTGCCGGACCGTCTTCCGCAACAACCGCTCCGACCTGACGGGCGCGAGCGGCAGCGCCGCCGCCAAGTACGCCATCAACGTGACCAACCGGTCGGCCTCCTGCCCGGTCACCGTCACCGCCGACAACACGGTCACCGGGGGCACCGCGCTCACCAACCCGGGCATCCCCGTCGGCTGATGCCCGTCCCGCCGGGGTCGCGGCCCTCGGGCCCCGCCGGAACGGCCGATCCCTCGGTCGGAGCCACATGAGAGGGGGCACTCCTGCACACGGGCACGGAGGGGGAGCGGGCGGGATGGGGTTCGAGGCGCAGGTCTGGCGGCTGGTGCGGCAGGAGGAGCCGCTCGGGGAGATCGAGATCGACGACGGCAACTTTCCGTGGCTGGAGGGGCGGTTCGTTCCGACGGCGGCGTTCGAAGAGGTACGGCCGTGGTTCGACGAGACGCTGTCCCTGGTCGAGGCCGAGGAGTACGAGCGGTTCGACGAGGCCTACGACAAGATCGCGGAGTCCTTGTCCCTGGTCGCCCCCGACAGTCCGGTCGCCGAGTTCCTCCTCCACATCAGGGACGGTCGTGCCTGGTTCCGCTGGAGCGACGAACCGTTCGACGAGGACGCGGCCGAGGATGGTGCCGTGGGCAGGCTGTGAGTACGGCTCGCCGGCGGGATCGGCGATGTGACGGCCCGGGGCCGTTCGGTGTGACGTCCGGGACCGTTCCGTGCCGTCCGGGGGTGCGACGGGTCGGGATCGGGTGGTGCCGCCGGGGAGGCCGAGAACGGGCGGGTCGTGCGGGTCCGGCCGGAATGCGGTGTCCGGTGGGTCACATATGCCGCACGGCGGCACCATCCATGCGGATTACCGACATGTACATGTCGCAATTTCTTCGCCCCGATGACACGATGCGGCCTGAATCTCTCCCCAGAGCATGACGTCCGCTCATTCCTGCGGCGGGCGCATCGCGTTGCCGAAAGGTTTCCCCTCACGTGATGACTTCTCTGTTCCGCGCCCGCCGGGCCCGTTGGGCCGCCGCCGGGGCCGCGGTGGCCGCCGTCGCCGTGCTGCTCCCGATGAACTCCGCCGCCGCGGCCGACCCGTACGCCGGCTACTACGCTCCCGCCGAGGGCAAGACGGGTGCCGCGCTCAAGTCTGCGCTGCACGGCATCATCAAGACGCAGACGAAGATCTCGTACAGCGCGGTCTGGACGGCCCTCAAGGACACCGACCAGGATCCCGCGAACCCCAACAACGTGATCCTGCTCTACTCCGGCCGGTCCCAGTCCAAGTCGACCAACGGCGGCGGGGTCAACGACTGGAACCGCGAGCACGTCTGGGCGCAGAGCCACGGCGACTTCGGCACGGGCGCGGGCCCGGGTACGGACATCCACCACATCCGTCCCGAGGACGTCACGGTCAACAGCACGCGCGGAAACAAGGACTTCGACCTCGGCGGCAGCCCGGTGAGCGAGGCTCCCGACAGCCGCACCGACTCGAACTCCTTCGAGCCGCGCGACGAGGTCAAGGGTGATGTCGCCCGCATGATCCTCTACATGGCCGTCCGCTACGAGGGCGGGGACGGTTTCGCGAACCTGGAGGTCAACGACTCCTCCAGCAACGGTTCCGTGCCGCTGCACGGGCGGATCAGCGTCCTGAAGCAGTGGAACGAGCTGGACCCGCCGTCCGCGTTCGAGCAGCGCCGGAACCAGGTCATCTACGACAGCTACCAGCACAACCGGAACCCGTTCATCGACCACCCGGAGTGGGTCGAGGAGATCTGGTAGTCCCCGGACCCGGGTGACGCGCGAGCGCCCCGCGCCGGACGGCTTCGGCCGTCCGGCGCGGGCACTTCCGTGGCGTACCGCCGGGGGTGCGGACCGGTCAGGCCCAGGGGTCGAAGGGGATGCCGGCGGGGCGGGCGGCGGCCAGCAGGGCGGGGAACCGGCTGTCGGTGAGCTTGATGGTGGCGGCGCCGAAGTCGGCGGTCATGAGGCGGTCGCGCAGCCAGGTCGAGGGCCAGCCGTTCCAGCCGACGAGCGGGGGGTAACGCCAGTTCCCGTAGTGGTTCTCCGGGGGCTCGTCGTTGCCGTTGGCCAGGCGGAAGAAGTGCGTGCTCGCCCCGTCCTTGTGGTAGACGATCTTGGGGTGGGTGCCGTCGAAGCGGACCTGGGAGCGGGAGTAGGTCCTGACGGTGCTGTGCTGGGTGGTCGAGACGTGCTCCACGCGGTTGGCGGCCGTGCTGACCCAGGAGATGACGTGCTCGAAGTCGTGCCGGTGGCCGCCGAGTCCGCTGCCGTGGACGGCCTGGTCCTTCTCGAAGTAACCGGCGTAGACGATGGCGCACCAGCCGTTGTTGCACTTGGCGCGGGCGTAGGTCTGGGAGTTGTCCAGGTCCGACCGGTCCCGGCAGCTGCCGTTGACGGCCCCGGTGGTGTTGAGGCCGGGGGCGAGGGTGCCGTCGGGGCCGATGGCCGGGGTGGCGTAGCAGCCGTCGGTGTCGTAGTCGAAGGCCGGGGAGAAGCTCTGCTCCCAGCCGTCGGCGTTCTGCGGCAGGTTCGGCGGGGGTGCCGCGGCGGCGGGGGCGACCGGCAGGAGGACGGCGAGGGCCGTGGCGGCGAGGAGGGCCGTCAGCCGGGAGCGGCGGTGTCGGGGCCGGGCGGGACCCGGGCCGGGCGGCCGGGTGGACCGAGGAGCGGGAGGACCCGTCGGGTTCTGGCGCATGGTCACCTGCTTTCGGGGGATGCGGGGCGGCGGCCCCGGAACAGGCGCAGCGTACTTTGTTGCGTACACGCCAAGCCGGTGATCGGGCGACACCGGCGGGAACGCGGCGCGAACAGGGCGCTCGTCCGCTCCGGCGACAAATGCGCTTATCCCGGCCTTCATTACCCCGCGCGAGGGGCGCCGACCGCTAGCGTGCGCGATCATGGAACACAAGGACGAACACCGTCGGGAGCCCGTCGTGGGGTCGGTGGCGGGGACCGGCAGACGACGGTTGATCTGTGGGTTCGGGGCGGTGGCGCTGGGCGTGGGGCTGGCCGCCGCGGATCCGGTGGGGCCGGGCGGCGGGACGGGACGGGCCGGGGCCGACGGCAAACACGGGGACCACTCCCCCGGCGGCGGTGAGGGCCGCGACCGCGGAGCGTCCGGTGCTCCGGGGCGGCCCGCCGAGCCGGGCACGGTCGCCGGGCGCGACGGCGGCGAGGATCCGGAGGTCCGGGCGGACGGGGCCCGGGCCGCTGACCAGCGGGCCCGCGTCCGGTTCACGACCCCCGAGGCGGCGCTGCGCGAGCTGGCGGCCGGGAACCGGCGCTGGCGCACCGGACGGGAGCAGCATCCCGGGGAAGGCGCGGCGGTGCGGCGGAGTCTGGTGGCCGGGCAGCACCCCTTCGCGGTGGTGCTCGGCTGCGTGGACTCGCGGGTGCCCCCGGAGCTGGTCTTCGACCAGGGACTCGGGGACCTGCTGACGGTGCGCTCGGCGGGCGAGGTGCTCGACGAGGCGGTCCTCGGCAGCATCGTGTACGGGGTCCTCGAACTGGAGGCGCCACTGGTGGTGGTGCTGGGGCATCAGGGCTGCGGGGCGGTGGCGGCGGCCGTGCGCGCCGACGGGGACACCCGCGGCCTCCCCGCGCACGTGCGCTACCTCGCCGAGCAGATCCGACCGGCCATCGACCACGGGCTCACCGGGCAGGCGCGGCTCGACGCGGCCGTGACGGCCCACGTGCGGCGGGTGCGGGCCCGGCTGGTCGCCGAACCGGATCTGGCACCGCGGGTGGCGGCCGGTCGGCTCGCCGTCATCGGGGCCCGGTACGAGCTGACGAGCCAGCGGGTCGTACGGATCGACGGCCCGACGTTCTGAGCCGGACGGCCCGTGGGGGTACGTCGTGCGGGCAGGGCGCGGCTACCCGCATCCCCGCCGCGACCAGGCGTTCCCGGGCCTCGCGGATCCGCAGGTAGCCCTCCGGGGTGCCCGGC
>NZ_JBEOSD010000229.1:0-9044 GCF_040302735.1 Streptomyces sp. NPDC097619
TTCAGTGGGGTGATCTGACGTTGTGGGGCGGAAGGAGGGCGCGGGGCGGGTCGCGCGGGGCGGGTCGCGCGGGGCGGTCAGTCGGCCGGGCGCAGCACCAGCGGCAGGGCTCCGTAGCCGTTGAGCAGGAAGGTGGGCAGCGGGGCCAGTTCCTCCGGGTCGCAGGCCAGGGCCATGTCGGGGAAGCGCTCGAAGAGGGCGCGCAGCCCGGTCTCGGTCTCCACCACGGCCAGCGGGGCGCCGAGGCAGCGGTGCACTCCGTGCCCGAAGCCGAAGCCGTCCCGATCCTCGCGGAGCAGGTCGAAGACGTCGGGGTCGGGGTGGCGGTCCGGTTCGCGGCCGCCACCCGCGAAGGCCACGAGCACCGGCTCGCCGCGGGGGATGGTCACCCCGTCCAGTTCCACGTCCTCCACGGCGAACCGCAGCGGGGAGTACGAGGAGGGGGTGTGGAAGCGCAGGGTCTCGGCGACGACGTCGGACCAGCTCGCCCGGCCCGCACGCACGTGCGCGAGCTGGTCGGGGCGGGCCAACAGCGCGGCCACGGCGTTGACCAGCAGCGTGGCGGTGGTGTCCTGACCGGCCGCGATCAGCAGGTAGAGGGTGCCGAGGACCTCGGACTCGGTGAGCCGGTCCTCCTGGTCACGGGCGGCTATCAGGGCGGAGGTGAGGTCCTCGCCGGGGTCGGCCCGCTTGGCCGCCACGTGCGCGGCGAGCAGTTCGAAGGAGAGGTCGCGGGCGGCCTGCATCTCCTCCCCGCTGACCGTGGAGCTGAAGACGGTGCGCAGTGCGGCGGAGAGGGCCTCCCGGTCGGGGCCCGGCTCGATGCCGAACAACTCGCAGATGACCTGGAGCGGCATCAGCGCGGTGAAGGCGGCGCGGAGGTCGACGGCGGTGCCCGCCGGGACCGTCGCCAACGCGTCGAGCAGTTCCCCGACGATCTCCTCGACCCGGGGCCGCAGGGCCTCGGCGCGGCGGGCGGTGAAGGAGGCCGCGACCAGTCTGCGCAGCCTGGCGTGCTCGGCGCCGTAGGCGAAGAGCATGTTCTCGTTGGCGACCCAGGGGTACAACGGCCAGTCCCGGGTGATCTTGCCCTCGACGAACTCGGGCCAGTGCCGGCGCGCGCTCTTGGAGACGCGCGGGTCCAGCAGCAGCCTCTCCACCTGGTCCTGACCGACCACGGCCCAGGCACGTACCCCCCCGGGTAGCTCCACCTGGACCGCCGGCCCCTGTTCGCGCAGGGCCTTGAGCTCCCCTGCCATGTCCCGGCCCGCCGTGTCCAGCACGTACGGGCATGACGGCCTGTCCATCTCGGTTCGTCCCCCCTCGAAACGGACCGGCCGATGGGTCAGTCCGTCGTCTGCTCTTCCGATTCCGCGCGCAGCGCGACGGCCTCCGCGTACACCCGCTCGGCGCGCTCCTGCGCGAAGTCGAGGCGGACCAGGACTCCGGGCACCGTGATCGCGGTGTAGAGCGTACGCATGATGTCGACCACCCGCTCCACGATGTCCTGGTGCCCCGTCATGATCTTCGACAGCACCTGGACCCCGGTGAACGCCCCGACCATCATCTGGGCGGCACCATCGATGTCCACGTGTGGGAGGAGCTCCCCGTTCACCTGAGCCTGGCTGAAGATCACGCGGTTGTGGTCGTGCCAGCCCTGCATGGGCACCCGGCGGTCGAGGCCGTCCAGGGGTGATCCCTGGTCCACGGTCAGGCGGACGCTGCCGCGTACCATGGGCTCGCCCGATCGCAGCAGGTGGGCGAGGAGCAGGGCCTCGTCGAGGCTCTGCTGGAGATACAGCTCCCGCCGGGGCACCGGGGGCAGTGCGGACACCTGCCCGGCCAGCACCTCCTGGGCCAATTCCTCCTTGGAGGTGAAATGGAAATAGAGGGCCCCCTTGGTGACCCCGGATCTCTTCAGCACCTCGGAAATCGTCGCCGCTTCGTATCCCACCTCGTCGAACAGCTCCGCCGCCGCGAGAAGGATCTTCTGTCTCGTCCGAATGGCCCGCTCTTGCCGCGCCACAGCACCCCTTCGCCCCACCCGAAAGAAACCGGGCGGTTCGTCTGTTCATGCATCACAATGGTGGAGACCAACGTTGCGCGAGGGCGCGGTAGCCCCGCCTGTGGGTCCCACAGCCAGACATACCTCTCCTCAAGCCTCCGTGAGGGAGAATAAAACCAGGCAACTGGTTTTTGCAAGCAACCCAGAACAGGCAAGCGCATAGCAAGGAGTTGCCCAAGTGGGGGTTGAAAACCAAACCGGTTGGTACGTATCTTTGGCGCCGTCACTACCTGTCGGGGTTCGACTCTTAACGGGGAAGGTCGATGTCCGTACTGACGCTCTACCAGACGGATCCAAGCAGTAGCAGCAGCCAGGCCGGGGGGGCCATCAGCAGCATGCAATCCTACGTTCGCGCAGCTCCGACGCCTGTACCGACGGATCCCGTCACAGGCGAGCTGACCCGGCTCCTCTTCGACGGGGACGACCGGGACCGGATCCACGGAACCTGGCGCCGCCTCCTGGGCGACCAGATGTTCACCCACCGCCCGGGCCTCACGGCCGAACAGCGCACCGCCCTCTCCTACGAGCGGCTGCGCCAGGTCAACGGGGCCGCGGGCGGGGCGGCGGCCCTCGCGTACGACGTCCGCAGGCTCGCCAGCCTCCACGAGTGGACCGGGTTCACCGACGGCGGTCTGTGTACGGTCGCCAGCATCCACTACAACCTCTTCCTCGGCAGCCTGATCGACCACGACGGCTACCGGCGCGACCTCGCCCCGTTCGTGTCGATGGAACGCACCGGCACCTTCCTGTGCACCGAGCTGGCGCACGGCAACGACGTGGCCGCCATGCAGACGGTGGCCGTCTTCGACCGGGCCAGTGGCGGCTTCTTCCTGAGCACGCCGACGCCCGGGGCCCGCAAGTTCATGCCCAACACCAGCCTGGTCGGGGGGCCGAAGAGCGCCGTGGTCGCCGCGCGGCTCCTCATCGACGACGAGGACCAGGGCATCTTCCTCTTCCTCACCCCGCTCAGCGACGAGCAGGGGCACCTGCCCGGTGTCACCGTCACCCCGCTGCCCGAACGCACCGGAACCCCGGTGGACCACTCGCTGACCGCCTTCGACGGAGTGTGGCTGCCCCGCGAGGCCCTGCTGGAGGCCGACCACGGCCGGCTCTCCGCGGACGGCACCCTCACCAGCGACGTCGGCAACCGCCGCAAGCGGTTCCTGCGGTCGATCGGTCGGGTCACCGCCGGCAAGCTCTGCATGAGCGCGGGCACCCTGGGCATGGCCCGGGCCGCCCTCACCATCGCGGTCCGCTACTCCCACCACCGGCAGATCAGCGGCCCCAAGGCCGGCGAGCGGATCCCGCTCACCGCCCACCGCAGCCACCACGGCCGGCTGTTGCAGGCCCTGGCCTCCGTCTACGCGATGACCTTCCTGCACCGCGAGACGGTGGACCGCTGGGCCGACCACGACCCGGCCGAACGCACCGAGGTGGAACGGCTCGTCGCCGTCGCGAAGGGCTGGATCACCTGGGAGGCCCGGGAGATCACCATCGAGTGCCGGGAACGCTGCGGGGCCCAGGGGCTCTTCCCCGTCAACGGCCTCTCCGAGCTGCCCGGGAACGTCGAGGGCGGCATCACCGCCGAGGGCGACAACCTGGTCATCTGGGTGAAGGCCGCCTCCGAGATGGTCTTCGGGCACGAGGTGGAACGCACCGGCACCGCCCTGCTGCCGCCGGAGGGCCGGGAGCTCACCGACCTCGGCTTCCTGCGCGACCTGCTGGCCGCGGTGGAGGAGATATGGCAGCGCCGGGCCCGGACCGCCCTGCGCCAGGGGCCCTCCGGGAACCCGGTCGGGCGCTGGAACGAGACCTCGGGCGCCGCCCTGGAGATGGTCGGGGCGCACGTCCGACTGCGCGCCGCCGACGCCTTCATCGCCGCCGCCGAACGGACCGTCGACCCGGCGGCCCGTTTACTGATGGAGGACCTGTGCCGGCTGTTCCTGCTCCAGCAGCTGCGGGCGCACACCGGTGACCTGCTCGCCGAGGAGCGGCTGACGGTGCACCACGTGGTGAGCCTGCACCGGGAGATCGAGGGCGTCATCGCCTCGCTCGCCCCGCACCAGCTCGCCCTGGTGGACGCCTTCGACCTGCCGGAGGAGCTGCTGGGCACGGTGCCCATCGCGAACGAGGACTACATGGAGCGGTTCCTCGGGTCCGTGGTGAACTGACCGCTGTCCGGGAGGGCCCTCCCCAGGGGCCGCGGTGGATCGCCGACTTCCTCCGCGGCCCGGTACCGGGCCTCCCGCACAACCGCCGCACCACTCGTAGGTCCCTCGCGCACCCACCGCACGCCCACCCGGCGCGCACCGCGCACCCACCGCACCACCCCGGAGGCGGGCCCGCACCAGCGGGCCCGCCTCCGGCGTTTCCCCGCGGTCCACCCCGGGTTCCCGACCGTCCCGCCCCCGCGTCCGTACGCCGCCCACTAGCCTGCCCATGATCCGACTCGCCGGTCCACCATCGGAGGTCCACGCGTCATGCCGCACATCGAGATACCCGAGCCGATCCCCGGGATCCGGGGGCTGATGGCCGCCAAGCCCGCTTCCGGGCTGAAGCTGAACGAGTTGGCGGAGCAGCTGCTGCGCGGTCCGTCGCCGCTCACCCCCGGGGAGCGGGAGCTGATCGCCGCGTACGTCTCGCACCGCAACGGCACCCGGTACTGCACCGGCTCGCACACGGCGGCCGCCGCGCACACCAACGGCGGGGACTACGAGCTGGTGGAGGCGGTGAAGAAGGATCCGGAGACGGCCCCGGTGGACGACCGGCTGCGGGCGCTGCTGCGGATCGCGGACAAGGTCCTCGGGGACGCCCGTACCGTGGGGCCGGAGGACGTGGCGGCGGCCCGGGAGGCGGGCGCCGACGACGAGGCGGTGCACGACACCGTGCTGATCGCGGCCGCGTTCTGCATGTTCAACCGGTACGTGGACGGGCTCGGGGCGATCGTCCCGGAGGACCCGGCGGCCTTCGACGCCATCGGTTCGCACCTGGCGGTCCGGGGCTACCTGGCGCCGCGTCAGTAGGCGGCGGCAGGACGTGACGGGGCCCCGCGGACGAGTGTCCGCGGGGCCCCGTGCGGTCCGGTGCCGGGCCCGGTCACTTCACGGCGGCGAGGGCCGGTTCCTCGGCGGCTTCGGTGGGGCGGACGTGCGCCCGGGAGAGGGCCACGGCGGGCAGGACGGAGACCACCACGGCCATCATGGCGGCGACGAACCAGCCGGAGAGGTCCCGCTCGTCGAGGTAGGTGGCCAGCACCGGCACGGCGCCGCCGAGGACGGCGGTGGTCACCGCGTGCGGGACGCCCATGCCGATGACGCGGACCTCGGGCGGGAAGATCTCGCTGAGGAGCTTCGGCAGGACCGTGGTGACGGAGACCAGGTAGACCACCCCGCTGCCGTAGGCCAGCAGCAGGCTGGGGAAGTCGGCGCTGATGGTGAGGTAGCCGTAGGAGCCGCAGACGGCGAAGACGGCGGTCACGCCCATCAGGAAGCGGGTGGCGCCGATCCGGTCGGCGAGCAGGCCCAGCGGCACGTTCAGGACCATCATGATGCCGACGGCGCACACGATGACCAGGAACATCCGGCCGGGCGGGGCCAGCCGCTGGCCCATCGCCGGGACGACCGCCGACCAGGTGCCGCTGACGGTCGCGATGCCGGCCACTATCAACACGGAGAGCAGGACGGGCCGGCGGTGCTCGTTCCACACCTGGCGCAGCGAGCCGCGGGACTTGCGGCCGCGGACCTCCCGCTGGAAGACCTCGGTCTCGGTGAGCCGGTTGCGCAGGACCAGCAGGAGCAGGCCGAAGACGCCGCCGACGAGGAAGGGCACCCGCCAGCCCCAGTCCCGCATGGCCGCGTCGCCGATCAGGGCGGTGAGCCCGCCGCCGATGGCGGAGGCGGTCATCACGCCGACGCCGGTGGAGGCGGAGAACAGGCTGCCGTAGAGGCAGCGGCGGTTCTTCGGGGCCTCCTCCATCAGGTAGGCGGCGGCCGTGGGCCACTCGCCGCCCGCCGAGATGCCCTGCCCGATGCGCGCGATGACCAGCAGCACGGGGGCGAGGATGCCGATGGTCCCGTAGGTGGGGGCGATGCCGATGAGGAAGGAGCCGCTGGTCATCAGCACGATGGAGAGCAGCAGGGCCGGTTTGCGGCCGTGCCGGTCGGCGTAGCGGCCGAAGAGGAAGCCGCCGGCCGGTCGGGCGAGCACGCCGACGCCGAGCACCGCGAAGGCCCCGAGCAGCGAGGTCACCTCGTTGGAGGAGGGGAAGAACTGCTTGGCGAAGAGAGGGGCGAAGAGGCCGTACGCCAGCATGTCGAAGGACTCGACGGCGTTGCCGACCACCGTGGCCGCGACCGAGCGGCGGTTGGGTCTGGCGGGGGCTGGTGCCGGCGGTGATGCGGAGGTCATGGGGGCTCCTGGGATTCGCCGTGGACCTGGCGGCCCCATCCTGGCGAGCGCGGATGATCTCGCCAACTCCTTCCGTGCCGAGTTGGCGGAAAAACGGGCCGGACGGCCGGTACCGCACCCTGTCGGCTGCGCGGCAATTCAGGAGATGCCCCGGGCGCGGGCCGGGTGTGACGCTGCACCGACAGTGCACAACGGCCGAGGCAGCAGGCGGAGGGATTGTCATGAGCGGCGATGTCATCGAGGGCACGAGCGTTTCGGTGATCGAGCAGAAGGTGTCCGTGATCTGGTCCGAGGTGCTCGGCGAGTCCGTGTCGGAGCTGGAGGACGCCACGTTCTTCGAGCTCAGCGGCGAGTCCATCGCCGCCGTGCGGATCGTCTCGCGGATCGAGGACGAGCTGGACGTGCAGGTGGACGTCGGCGACATCTTCGAGGAGGACCCCACCCTGTCCGCCCTGATCGGGATCGTCGTCGCGCGGGCCGGGGTCTCCGGCTGACCGGACCGGACCGACCGCAGGACGGGTCCGCGGACGCAGGACGGATCCACGGACCTCCGAAAGCCGTTCCTCAAAATTTCCGGGAGTACACCAAATGGAGAACCGCTGCCCTGTCGCGCACACCCTGGACACCACCGGCCGCGACATCCACGGCGAGGCCGCGGAGCTGCGCGCCCGGGGAGCCGCCACCCTCGTGGAGCTGCCCGGCGGCGTCCACGCCTGGTCCCTCAACGACTACGCGAGCATCCGCAAGGTGCTGACGGACCCGAAGGTCACGAAGAGCGCCCGCAACCACTGGCCCAAGTTCATCAACGGGGAGATCCGGCCCGACTGGGAGATGATCAGCTGGATCGCCATGGACAACATGGTGACCTCCTTCGGCAAGGACCACGTGCGGCTGCGCCGGCTGGTCGGCAAGGCGTTCACGCCGCGCCGCACGGAGGCCGTCCGGCCGCTGATCGAGGGCCTGACGAACCACCTCCTGGACGCCCTGGAGCAGGTGCCCGAGGGCGAGGTGGTGGACCTGCGGGAGGGCTTCGCGTACCCGCTGCCCGCGATGCTGGTGGCCGAGCTGATCGGGATGGGCGAGGAGCAGCGGACCGCCACCGCGAAGGTCATCGACATGATGGTGGACACCACCGTCACCCCCGAGCAGGCGCAGGCCGTGCTGGCGAACTGGCGCGGGGCGATGGAGGAGCTGGTCGCGCAGAAGCGGGCGCAGCCCGGCGAGGACATCACCAGTGACCTGATCGCGGCCCGGGACGAGGACGGCTCGCGGCTGTCCGAGGCGGAGCTGTGCGACACGATCTTCGCGATCCTGGGCGCCGGTTCCGAGACCACCATCAACTTCTTCGACAACGCGATCACGGCGCTGCTGACCCACCGGGACCAGCTGGAGCTGGTGCTGTCGGGGCGGGCGTCCTGGGACGACGTGATCGACGAGACCCTGCGGGTGGAGTCCCCGCTGGCGCACCTGCCGCTGCGGTACGCGGTGGAGGACATCGAGCTGGACGGGGTGACCATACCGAAGGGCGACCCGATCCTCGTCAACTACAGCGGGGTGGGACGTGACCCGGCACTGCACGGCGAAAGCGCCTGCGCCTTCGACATCACCCGCGCCGACAAGGAGCACCTGTCCTTCGGCTTCGGACCGCACTACTGCCTCGGGGCGGGTGTGGCCCGGCTGGTCGCGACCATCGGTCTGTCCACGCTGTTCGCACGGTTCCCGGAGCTGGACCTGGCGGTACCCGCCGGGGAACTCCAGCCGCTGCCCACGTTCATCATGAACGGCCACCGGTCCCTCCCGGTGCGTCTGAAGGCGGCCCCGGCCGCCGCCGGTTCCTCCCGGACCACCGCGGGCGCCGTGGCCTGAGCCCGGCCCCCGCGGTGCAACGAGCAGCGCCCCTTGGCTTCGGCGGAAGCCAAGGGGCGCTGCTCGTTCACGCGCCGCAGGGGGTGGGCGCGTGGTGCCGGCGCGGCGGGCGCGGTCCCCCGGGGGGGGTGAGGGCCGCGCCCGCCGGCCGGACGTCAGGCCGCGTCGCGCGGGCTGTTGTGGTAGGCCGCCAGCTGCCAGGCGCCGTCCTCCTTGGCGACGACCCAGGTGGCGCGGATGGCGCGGGCGTCGGTCACCTCGGTGTCGCCGGGGGCGAGGATGCCGCCCTGGGTGATGACGATGGCCGCGTCCTCGCTGAGGAAGCGCAGGGCGAGCGGGGTGCCGGTGACCTGGGTGCCCTTGAAGGGGCCCTGGAAGGCGGCGGACATGAAGCCGGCGATGCCCTCGCGGCCGGTGGCGTAGTGGCCGGGCAGGATCATGCTGCCGTCGGTGGTGAACACCGCGGCGAAGGCCTCGGCGTCGTGCTGGGCCCAGGCGGCGACGATCCGGCCGGGGACGGCGGCGACGGCCGCCTTGTCGGCGTCGGAGACGGCGAGGTCGGTCATGCTTCTCCCCTGTCGGTGAGCTGGTGCGTCGGGTGGGTGGCGGGGTGGTGCGGGCGGGCCGCGGCGGGGGTGCCGCTTCAAGGACCAGGACATCGCCGTGGTCGGCGGTGGTGACACGGCCATGGAGGAGGCAGATCGGA
>NZ_JBEOSD010000230.1:0-8865 GCF_040302735.1 Streptomyces sp. NPDC097619
GTCGCGGCTGGGCGCGCCGGTGCGGTCGGCGCTCAGCGCGCCCGTAGAGGAGCTGGTCGCGGCGGGGCTCGTGCCCTCGGCCGAGGTGTTGGCGGAGCTCGTGCCCCAGCTCGTCGCGAACGCGTCCGCCCTGCGGTACGAGGACCCGGCGCTGCGGACGCTGACGGCCGGCACGTACCGGGCGTTCCGCAACCGGCGGTCGCTGCTCCTGGTGGACCTGGCGCGGCAGGTGCGGGTGGAGGAGCTGCCGTGGGTGCGGGCGGTGTCGGGCCACGGCGGCGAGGACGACGCGGCGGCCACGGCCCGGGCGGCCGCCGGGGACACCCTGCGCCGGGTGGGTTCGCTGGCCCTGGGCACGTTTCCGGGCACGCTGTTGCCCAATCCGCTGGTGAGTCAACTGGCGCACCTGGCGCGTCAGGCGGAGCTGGGCGTGCCGTTGGTGGAGGAGTTGGCCGCCGACATCTTCACGGGGCGGTTCAGCGGCGGTTTCGTGGCGGCGGCCGGCATCGCCGCGGAGCTCGTGGAGGGCGGGCCGTACGCCCGGTACTTCGGGATCGACTGCGCGGCGGTGCGGGAGATCGCCTCGGCGCACGAGGCCGCGCGCGCGGGCGGCCCCGGTACGGGTCCCCGGAGCTCGGCGGCCTTCGACCGGCTGTGCGCGGAGCGGGCGGGGAGCCGGAGCTCCCGGTCCTGGTCCGCGGCCGTCAACAGCACCGTCGTCGAGCAGGCCCAGATCCTGACCACGCACAACCTGGCGGTGCTGGCCGGTCCGGCGGGGGTGGTGCCCCCGGCGGGCTGGGACGTCCTGGCCGAGTCCGCCTTCGGCTCGGTGTGCCGTCTGGTGGGCCGGATCGAAGGGGCGCCGTGGGCGCTGCGGACCGTCAAGGACGCGGCGTACGCCTGGCGGCAGGCGCTGTTCCACCTGTCGATGTGCCCGCCCGCGCGGCAGGCCGAGCTGGTGGCCGCGTTCGCGGAGCGGGCCGCGTGGCAGCCCTGGCACGCCGCGGCCCGGCTGGCGCCGGTGGTGGCCGGGTTGCGGCTGGTCGCGGGCGGCGGCTCCTTCGGCCCGGACGGCACCGCCCTGGGCGGCATGGCCCGGCGCTTCGAGGGGTGGACGGCGGACCGGCACTGGATGCTGCCCCGGGCGACCCGGCACGGCTGAGCGCCGGGCGGGCGGCCGGGTCGGCGCGGTGGAGTGCCGGGACCGGGACCGTAAGGGGGTGGTGGCGGAACGGCGCGGGCGCCGCGGCCGGTGGTGCGGTCGCGGCGCCCGTGCGCTCCGTCGGGTGTTCCGGGCCGGCCCGGCTCCCGGTCAGGCCCCGCTGGCCTTGAGCATGTCCTCGCGCTCGACGATCTTCACGCGCTCGCGGCCCTGCGGCTCGCCCAGCGCCTTCTCGGCGGCGTCCAGGCGGTACCAGCCCTCCCAGGTGGTGTAGCGGACGCCGCGCTCGGCGAGGAAGGCGTCCACGGCCTCGGGGGCGGGGCTCGCGGGGGTCAGCAGGCGGCCCTCGGCGTGGTCGGCGAGCAGGTTCGCCACGGTCTCGTTGGCGTCGCCCTTGGTGTGGCCGATGAGGCCGATGGGGCCGCGGCGGATCCAGCCGGTGACGTAAGTGGACGGCTTGTGCTGCCCGGCCTCGATGACGCGGCCGCCCTCGTCGGGGACGGTTCCGGAGGCCACGTCCCAGGGGAGCTTGGGGAGCTCGTCGGAGAGGTAGCCGACGGCGCGGTAGACCGACTGCACGTCCCAGGTGGTGAACTCGCCGGTGCCGCGGACGTTGCCGGTGCCGTCGAGCTCGGTGCGCTCTGTGCGCAGACCGATCACCTTGCCGTCCTCGCCGACGATCTCGGAGGGCGACTCGAAGAAGTGCAGGAAGAGCTTGTGGGGGCGGTCGCCGATGTCGCGGATCGCCCAGTTCTCCAGGGTCTTGGCGACCATGTCCGCCTGCTTGTTGGAGCGGCGGGTGGCGATCGAGCCGTCGTCGTAGTCGATGTCCTCGGGGTTGACGATGACCTCGATGCTCGGGGAGTGGTCGAGCTCGCGCAGCTCCATGGGGCTGAACTTGGCCTGGGCCGGGCCGCGGCGTCCGAAGACGTGGATCTCGCGGGCCCGGTTGGCCTTCAGGCCGTCGTACACGTTCGCGGGGATTTCGGTGGGGAGCAGCTCGTCGGCGGTCTTGGCGAGGATGCGGGCCACGTCGAGGGCGACGTTGCCGACGCCGAGCACGGCCACCTTCTCGGCCTCCAGCGGCCAGGTGCGCGGCACGTCGGGGTGGCCGTCGTACCAGGAGACGAAGTCCGCGGCACCGTACGAGCCGTCCAGCTGCACGCCCGGTATGTCGAGGGCGCGGTCGGCGGTGGCACCGGTGGAGAAGACCACGGCGTCGTAGAGGGAGTGCAGGTCGTCGAGGGTGATGTCGGTCGGGTAGTCGACGTTGCCGAAGAGGCGGACCTGCGGCTTGTCGAGGACCTGGTGCAGGGCGGTGATGATGCCCTTGATGCGCGGGTGGTCGGGGGCGACGCCGTAGCGGATCAGTCCGAAGGGCGCGGGCATCCGTTCGAAGATGTCGATGGACACCCCCGGCTCGGCGGCCGCCTCGGATTTCAGCAGCGCGTCGGCGGCGTAGATCCCGGCGGGACCGGCACCGACGATGGCTACGCGCAGGGGGCGGGGCATGGAGGTTTCCCTTCGAACGCTGAACG
Source organism: Streptomyces sp. NPDC097619 (assembly GCF_040302735.1). Lineage (NCBI taxonomy): Bacteria > Bacillati > Actinomycetota > Actinomycetes > Kitasatosporales > Streptomycetaceae > Streptomyces > Streptomyces sp. NPDC097619. The sequence continues at coordinate 2,701 of NZ_JBEOSD010000230.1, forward strand.
TGATCAAAGGAAACTCTAGACTTAGGCTAGCCTAAGTCGGCACCCAGGTCCTCTTTATGACCCCATAAGCCGAGCTTATGACCGGGTGCGGTCCGCGAACGGCCCCGGACCGGCGATCACCGGCCCACCCTCTCACATGCTGGGGAAACACCGTCCCGCCGGCACCCGCGACCGCGCGACCACGGAAGGGAGCGCCGATGAACTCCTCGGCGCCTGAGGACCCGCCCCGGGAAGTCGGGGCCGTGAGACGGGAGCGGCGGACGGGGTCAGGGCGTGGGGGTGCGGTCGGTGGGTTCGAGGCGCCAGCCCTGGGTGGGGGCGTCGGACTCCTGCCACTGGCGGGCGCGGCCCTCCTCGTCCACGTCGAGGGGGAGGCCGCTGATGCAGGCGACGAGCGTGACCACGCCCGGCTGGTCGAGGTGTTCCTCCAGGAGCCATTCCTGCGCCCCGTAGCCGTTGGCCTTCCACAGCTGGACGCGGGCTCCGCTCTCGGTGGAGGCGCCCGCCACGTCGAGGAGTTTGCCGCTGTCGACGTGCTCCAGGTGGAAGATGCCGGCTCCGGTGTGCACGGGCCGGACCCGCCAGTGGCCGGTGGTGCCCGCGGGTTCCGCCAGTCGGAGGCGGGTGCCGCTGCCGGAGCGGCCGCCCTCCGTGGCCAGTACCAGGCCGCTCGCCGCGTTCCGCAGCAGGTACACGCCCTCCACGCCCGCCCCTCACCTTCGCACCCTCGACCGCCGGTTCTGCCCGAACCGTACACGGGCACCGGGGCGCGGGCGTGCCGACCTGATCCGCCCGGCCGGGGCCGGCCGGAAGGCGTCGACCGGAAGGTGTCGGCCGGTCAGCCCTCGCCGGGTTCGGCCACGGGATCGGTGGCGTCGGCGGGGAGCGCGGCGCTGAGTTGGGCCCGGTTGCGGACGCCGAGCTTGCGGTAGATGCGGCTGAGCGCGGTCTCGACGGTCTTCGCGGAGACGTAGAGGCGTCGGGCGGCCTCCTGGTTGGTGGCCCCGGCCCTGACGAGGACGGCGAGGCGCAGTTCGTGGGCGGTGAGCACGCCGGGGGCGGTCGGGGCGGAGTCGGCGGGCCGGCCGCAGACGTGGGCGAGGTGCTCGGTGGCGAGCGCGGTCCAGGGGTGGGCCTCGGCGGTGTCGAAGACGGTGCGGGCCGTCTCCCAGGCGGTGCGGGCGGCGGCGGTCCGGCGCCGCCGGCGTTCCACCCGGCCGCGGGCCAGGTGGGCGCGGCCCTCTTCGACGGGTCGGCCGAGGGCGCCGAAGGTGCGGGCCGCGTCGCGGAGGAGTTCGACGGCCTCCTCGGGCCGGCCGTCCGCGTGGAGGGTGACGGCGCGGGCGCGGGTGAGGGCGGCGCGCAGCGGGGCGTGGGCGGGGTGCGGACCGACGGTGCCGTGGACCCGTTCGAGGAGGGCGTGGGCCCCGCGGGTGTCGCCGGTGGCGGCGAACGCCTCGACGGCGTCGGCCTGCCAGCGCAGCACGGCCGGGTCGGCCGCGCCGGTGCGGGCCTCCCGGTCGGCGACCTCGGCGAGCAGCGGGGCGGCCTCGGCGGCCCGGCCCCGGTACAGGTGGGCCGCGCCGAGGAGCCACAGGTTGCGGGTGGTGTGCAGGACGTCGTGTTCCTCGCGGGACACCCGGAGGCCGCGGGCCGCGTACCGGCCGGCCTCGGCGAAGCTGCCGCCGTGCAGGTGTGCGAGGGCGGCGGTGTACCAGGCGGGGCCGGGTGAGAGTCCGGCGGCCTCGGTGAGGTCGAGGGCCCGTTCCGCCCAGTGCAGGGCGCGGGCGCAGGCGCCGAGTCCGGCGTCGGTCTCGGCGAGGCTGCGGTAGAGGTCGACGAGGTCCTCGGCGTCTCCGGAGGCGCGGGCGGCGGTCAGGAGGTCGAGGAGGAGGAGGCGGGCCTCGGTGAGGCGTCCGTCGAAGACGGCGTGCCGGGCGGCCAGGTACTGGGGGCTGTTGCGGATGCCGATGCGGGTGGGCGGGACGCCGAGGGCGAGAGCCGCGTCCAGGGTGGTGGGGGCGGCGGTGAGGTGGCCGAGGAGCCGTTGCGCCCGCGCGGTCATGGTGAGGGCGGCCGCCCTGAGGGCGGGGTCGCCGGCGGTGCGGGCGGCTTCCGCGGCGGCGGTGGCGTGGCGCAGGGCGCGCGTGGTGTCCCCGGCGAGATTGGCCTGGACGGCGGTGCGCAGGTCCACGGCGGCGAGGAGGGCCGGGTCTCCCCCGGCGCAGGTGCGGGCCGCGGCGAAGAGGGGGTCGGCGCCCACGAGGTCCTGGCCCCGGGCGTCGGCGACGGCGAGGTGCGCGTGGACCTGTTGGGCGGGACTGCCGCGGCCTTCGGTGAGCAGGTCGGCGGCCTGTCGGGCCAGCCGGTCCGAGCCTGCGGCGGCGGCGTCGCGGGCGGCTCCGGCGAGGCGTTCCAAGCGGGGGGCGGGGTGGTCGGCGGGGGTGAGGCGGGCGGCGAGCAGGAGGAGTTCGGCGGCGAGTCGACGGTCGCCGGCGGCACGGGCGCTGTGGGCGGCGCGCTCGGTGTCCTCGGCCAGGGCGGGGTCGGTGCCGGTCCGGGCGAGGGCACGGTGCCGGGCGGCGCGGAGCGGGTCGTGGTCGGCCGCGGCGAGCCGGGCGTGGGCACGGCGGCGGTCGTCGGCGGGGCCGGTGGCGCGGGCCGCGTGGGCGAGGACCCGGGCGGCGAACCGCGGGCCGTGGTCCGGGACGGCGGACGGGTCGAGGAGGCCGTGGCGGAGGGCCCGGGCGAGGTGGTCCTCGGCGTCCTGGTGGCCCGCCCGGCGGAGGAGGTCGGGGTCCGGGCGGTGGGCGAGGGCGGCGGTCCGCAGCGTCATCCTGGACTCCGCGGGAAGGTCGGCCAGCCAGGCGGTGGCCAGTTCTTCGGTCTCCCGGACGCGGGCGGGTGGCGCCGGCGGAGCGGGGGTGCCGGGGGCCGTCGTACCGGCGAGGGCCCGGCAGCAGGCGTCGAGCAGGGCCCGGTGGCCGCCCGTGTAGCGGTGCACGGGCGCGGCCCAGCGGCCGGGCAGCCCGGCACGGGCGAGCGCGGCACCGGTCTCCTCGGGCCCGGCGGGCGGGACGAGGAGACGGGCGGGGTGCCCGCCGAGCAGCCGGTCGGCTCGGGCGGGGTGGCCCGCGGTGCGTTCGGCGACCACGAGGCGGAACCGTTCGGGGGGCAGGACCCGGGCGGCGTGTCCGAGCACGTCCGCGCCGGCGGGGTCGATCCACTGGGCGCCGTCGACGAGCAGGAGGACGGGCGGCCCCGCGGCGAGCCGGGCGAGGAACTCGGCGCGGCGGCGCAGCCGCTCGGCGCCGGGAGGGAGGGGCGGGGCGTTCCGGCCCGAGGCGTCACAGCGGCCGGACGGGTCGCACCGGGCGGACGGGTCGTACCGGCCGGACGGGGCGGGGAGTTGGGCGAGGGATCCGTACGGGAGGTCCTGGTCGCCCTCCTGGGTGTGGATGCGCAGGCAGCGGACGCCGAAGGCCCCGTCGGCGAGGGCGTCGAGGAGCGTGGTCTTGCCCGCGCCCCAGGGGCCGTACACGGCCAGCCGGCCCCGGGCGGCGAGGACGGCGGAGGCGGTGTCCACCAGTTCCGCCCAGTTCCGGGACGGCCGGGCGGCCGGCGCGTCGGAGGCCACCCCCTCGACCCGGGCGGCGGGCACGGGCCCGCCCAGGGGATCCGCGCCCGTGTGGTGGGCCACGTCGTCCGGTGTGCGGGAGTGGTGCGCCCGTTCAGCGGCTTCGCTCGCCTTCATCCGCCGCACGGTAGGCGCCGGCCGGGGCGGGGCCAAGGGGTGTGCGGTGAGGGCGCCGCATACAAGGGATTTCCCTGAGCCGGCCGCATCTCGCGCGCGGGGCCGGTCCGGGGGCTCCGGGAGTCCCCGTGTTCCGTCGCGGTCGCCCTGGCGCGGGCCGGATCACGGGTCCGGAGCGGAGGGCGGCACTCCGGGGCGGGGGACGTGTGGTCAGGGCGCGGGATGCGGGGCACCGAGGGGCAGGGGGTGGAGGGGCAGGGAGGCGGAGTTCCACGGCCTGCCCCTCCCCTTGCGGACAAGGGAGTTGCCGGATTTCCCGGGCGGGCGGGGGCCGGGAGTCTGTGGGCGTTCCGGAGCCGCCGGTCGCAGGGTCGCGGTTCCGGTGTCCGTCCGGTGATGCCCCGTCACCGGCCTTTCCGTCCGCCCGAAAGGAACCCCCCATGCGTACTGCGCCCGTCCTGGCCGGCCTGCTGGCCGCGGCAGCGCTCGCGGTACCGGCCGCGCTGCCCGCCCACGCCGGTTCCGCCCCGCCCCGCTCCCCCGCGCAGGCCCCCGCGCTCGCCGCACCCGACGTGCCCGCCGACGTGCGGGCCGCCATGGCCCGCGACCTCCACCTCACCCCCGCCGGAGTGCGGGCCCGGATAGCGGACGAGAGGGCGGCGGCCCGGACGGCGACGGCGGTCCGGGCCGCCGTCGGAAACCGGGCCGCGGCCCTGTGGTTCGATGCCGCGGACGGCCGGCTCCACGCCGCCGTCGGCACGGCCGCGGACGAGTCCGCCGCCCGCGCCGCCGGTGCCGTGCCGCACCGGGTGCGGCACTCGGCTGCCGATCTGGCCGCCGCGGCCCGGCAGGTCGGCGCCTGGGGCGCGGGTGTCCCCGCACTGCGGTCCTGGGGCCCCGGTCCGCGCGGCGACGCCGTCGAGGTGGTCCTCGACCCGGCCCGCTCGGGGCCCGAAGTGCGGGCGTTCCGGGCCCGGCTGGCCTCGCTGGGCGGGGCGGTGCGCGTGGTCGACTCAGCGGACGCGCCGCGTCAGCAGGGCGGGAACGTCGTCGGCGGCGAGAAGTGGGTGCCGGGTAGCGAGAGCCCCTGCTCCATCGGTTTCGCCGTGACCCGGAACGGCGGCGGGAAGGCGTTCCTGACGGCCGGTCACTGCACCAATGACGTGGGACAGGCCGCGTACGGCAAGGACGGCAGCCGGGTCGGTACCTCGAACCGCAACGGCACCGGCAGCGTGAACTCCGCCGAGGGCGACTTCGGGATCGTGGACGTCGACCAGGCGGGCTGGGCACTGCTGGGCGGCGTGTCCGGTTGGGGCCAGGGGGACGTGCAGGTGACCGGCTCCGCGGAGGCCGTGGTCGGTACGGCGGTCTGCCGTTCGGGGCAGACCACCGGCTTCCGCTGCGGCACCGTGACCAAGGTGGACCAGTCGGTGGACTACGGCAACGTGGTCATCAACGGGCTGTCGTACTCGAGCGCCTGCTCGGCCGGCGGGGACTCGGGCGGGAGCTACGTGACCGCCTCCGGGGGCAAGGCGGTGGGCCTGCACTCGGGCGGCGGCAGTGCCACCTGTTCGAGCGGCAGCGGTGAGAAGTTCACCATCTTCCAGCCCGTCAACGAAGCGCTGACCCGGTTCGGGGCCGCCCTGGTCACCACGACCCCGCAGCCGGGTGCGGTCACGGTGGCGGCCGTGGCGGCGCAGACCTCCGTGACGGGCACCGCCGTGGAGCTCCGCAACAGTGCCTCGGGTGGCACCGCCCCGTACGCGTGGTCCGCTTCCGGGCTGCCGGCCGGGCTGCGCGTCGACGCCGGTACGGGCACCGTGTCCGGCACTCCGTCCGCGGCCGGGACCTCCACGGTGACGGTCACCGCCACCGACGCGGCCGGGCGTGCCGGGTCCGTCTCCTTCGGATGGACGGTGACCGCTCCCGGCGGCGGCAGCCCGACGCTCGCCGACCCCGGCGCCCAGACCGGGTACGTGGGCCGGGCGCTGAGCCTCCGGCTGCGCGCCACCGGCGGGACCGCCCCGTACGCCTTCTCCGCGACGGGGCTGCCCGCCGGGCTGTCCGTGCACCCGTCGACGGGCCTGGTCTCGGGGACCCCGTCCGCCTGGGGCTTCCGGAACGCGACGCTGACGGTCACGGACGCGGCGGGCCGCAAGGCTTCCGTCACGGTCACCTTCACCATCTGGTCCTGATCCGGGACGCGGGCCCGGCCCGCCCCACCGACACCCGAGACCCGAGACCCGAGACCCGAGGGTCGGGGATCGGGTGCCGGAGGCCGGACGCCGGGTGCCGGGACTGCGGCGGGGCGGGAAGCCGTCAGACCGTTGGTGGAGGCATCGACCGATCCGCGACGGACCATGCCGATCATCACCCGGTCCATCCTGCCCCCGTCGAACCGGAAGCGGGCC
>NZ_JBEOSD010000231.1:0-8802 GCF_040302735.1 Streptomyces sp. NPDC097619
CCGCCGCCGACCAGGAAGCCATGACCAGCGCGACCTCGGGGGGAGGCGCGGACGGAGTCGTGGAGGAACCGGTCACGGCCTGTTCCTCGACGGGGGCGGTCCGTTCACCGTCGCCCGCGCCGCACAAGGCAAAAAGCCGGCCCACCCGAGGGTGGACCGGCTTTCATGGCAACCGGAAAGGGCTGCGCTACGACGTGAAGCGTCAGCGCGAGACCTTGCCGGCCTTGATGCACGAGGTGCAGGCGTTGAGGCGCTTCGGCGTCCCACCGACCACGGCACGCACACGCTGGATGTTCGGGTTCCAGCGACGGGGCGTACGGCGGTGCGAGTGCGAGATGTTGTTGCCGAAGCCCGGCCCCTTGCCGCAAACGTCGCAGTTGGCAGCCACAGGTCACTCCAAAGACTTCAGATGCACTTACAGTGAAATCCGGCGCACCGGAATCAGAGATCTGAAGTGGTTTGCCGGGGGATGGCCCGATCTGCATCGGGCAACCGGAGCAGCATACAACGACTGCTCCCGTCCGAGAAAACTACCACGATCGGCCGGGCCCCCGCCCGGGCCGGACCGCCCGGGACCCGCCGCCCGCCCGGAACCGGTTCGTTACCCTGCGGTGCAGACCAGCCCGCCCAAGGAGGAACCCCGGTGCCGCAGACCCTCGACGCCACCGCGGTGCTCACCTGGAGCTCCCTGGCCGTGGCCGCCCTCGGCCGGGCCCGCGAGGACATCGACGCCATCAACGTCTATCCGGTGCCCGACGGCGACACCGGCACCAACCTCCTCCTCACCGCGGAGTCCGCCGCCGAGGCAGTGACGGCCCTCTTCGCGCGCGACCCCGCCCCCACCCTGGCCGAGGCCGCCCGCGCCTGCGCCCGCGGCGCCCTCATAGGGGCCCGCGGCAACTCCGGCACGATCCTCGCCCAGCTGCTGCGCGGCACCGCCGAGGTCCTCGCCGCCCCGCCCGCCGGCGGCACGGACCGCGAGGGGGACCCGGACGTGGACCCCGCTGCGGACCCCGACACCGGGGCCCGGCTCGCCGCCGCCCTCCAGCGTGCCGCGACCTCCGCCTACGCGGCCGTCGCCCACCCCGTCGAGGGCACCATGCTCACCGTGGCCGCCGCCGCGGCCCGCGCCGCCGCCGACACCGCCGCGACGGGCCGCCCCGACCCGGGCGCCGTGGCCGCCGCCGCCCACGAGGGGGCCCGTGCCGCCCTCGCCCGCACCCCCGGCCAGCTCGGCGCCCTCGGCCGCGCCGGAGTCGTCGACGCGGGCGGCTGCGGCCTCGTCGCCGTCCTCGGCGCCCTCCGCGAGGCCCTCACCGGCGAGCGGATCACCGCCGACCCCGTCCCCGGCCGCGCCGTACCGGTCCCCGCCCGCCCCGAACCCTGTACCGACGGCCCGCCCGGCGGCCCCGGCTACGAGGTCATCTACCTCCTCGAAGCCGCCGACGACGCCGTCACCACCCTCCGCCGCACCCTCGACGCCCTCGGCGACAGCCTCGTCGTCGTCGGCGGCGACGGACTGTGGAACGTCCACGTCCACGTCGACGACCCCGGCGCCGCCGTCGAGGCGGGAGTCGAGGCCGGCCGCCCCTACCGCATCCGCATCACCCACTTCGGCGACCAGCTCCAGGCCGCCCGCGGCGAACGCGTCCAACGCGCCGTCGTCGCCGTCGTCCCCGGCGAAGGGCTCGCCGCCCTCTGCGGGGAGGCCGGCGCCACCACCGTCCCGGCCCGCCCCGAACCCCCCACCGCCGACACCCTCCTCGACGCCCTGCACCGGGCCCACGCCCGCGAGATCGTCCTGCTCCCCAACGACACCGAGCTGCGCGCCGTCGCCGCCCGCGCCGCCGAACGGGCCCGCGCCGAAGGCGTCCGGGTCTCCCTCATCCCCACCCGCTCCGCCGTCCAGGGCCTCGCCGCCCTCGCCGTCCACGACCCCGACGGCAGCTTCGACGAGGACGTGGTCGCCATGACCGCCGCCGCCGGGGCCACCCGCTACGCCGAACTCGCCGTCGCCGAACGGCAGTCCTTCACCTCCGCGGGCATCTGCCAGGCCGGGGACGTCCTCGGCCTCATCGAGGGCGACGTCGCCGTCATCGGCACCGACTTCGCCGACACCGCCGAGGCCGTCCTCGCCCGCATGCTCGGCTCCGGCGGGGAACTCGTCACCCTCGTCCTCGGCCCCGGCGCCCCCGACCACCTCGCCGACCGCCTGGAACGCTGCGTCCGCGAGGGCCACCTCGCCGTGGACACCGTCACCTACCAGGGCGGCCGGCACTGCGCCCCGCTCCTCATCGGCGTCGAGTAGCCCCGCCGGCGTCCCGACCGGACCGCCGCGCCCGCCGGCCGGCCCGCCCCGGGCGGGCGCCGGCACCGGATGTCACCGCCATGGTGTGCAATGGAACACGTGCCCGCGCTCGACGAACCGCTCAAGAAGACCCTCGGACCCGCCACCGCCAAGGTGCTCGCCGAACAGCTCGGCCTGCACACCACCGGTGACCTGCTCCACCACTACCCCCGCCGGTACGCCGAGCGCGGCGAGCTCACCTCCCTCGCCGGGCTCTCCGACCAGCTCGAAGAACACGTCACCGTGGTCGCCCAGGTCGCCGAGGCCCGGATCCACACCTTCAACGGGGGCCGCGGCAAACGCCTGGAGGTGACCATCACCGACGGGGCCGGCCGCCTCCAACTGGTCTTCTTCGGCGCGGGCGTCCACAAACCCCACAAGGACCTGCTCCCCGGCACCCGCGCGATGTTCGCCGGGAAGGTCTCCCTCTTCAACCGCAAGCTCCAGCTCGCCCACCCCGCCTACGAACCCCTCGGCACGGACGCCTCCGACACCGACGCCGTGGACGCCTTCGCCGCCCGCCTCATCCCGATCTACCCGGCCTGCAAGCAGCTGGAGTCCTGGAAGATCTCCAAGGCCGTGGACGCCGTCCTGCCGGCCGCCGCAGAGGCCGCCGACCCGCTACCCCCCGCCCTGCGCTCCGGGCGCGGCCTGGTCACCCTCCCCGAGGCCCTGCTCAAGATCCACCGGCCCACCGGCAAGGCCGACGTGGCCGAGGCCCGCGAACGCCTCAAGTGGGACGAGGCCTTCGTCCTCCAGGTCGCCCTCGCCCGCCGCCGACACGCCGACGGCCAACTCCCCGCCGTGCCCCGCCGCCCCGCCCCCGGCGGCCTCCTCGACGCCTTCGACGCCGACCTGCCCTTCACCCTCACCGAAGGCCAGCGGAACGTCTCCCGCGAGATCTTCGACGGCCTCGCCGCCTCCCACCCCATGCACCGCCTCCTCCAAGGAGAAGTCGGCTCCGGCAAGACCATGGTGGCCCTGCGCGCCATGCTCGCCGTGGTCGACGCGGGCGGCCAGGCCGCGATGCTGGCCCCCACCGAGGTCCTCGCCCAGCAGCACCACCGCTCCATCACCGAGATGATGGGCGAGCTGGCCCAGGGCGGCATGCTCGGCGGCGCCGAACACGCCACCAAGGTCGTCCTCCTCACCGGCTCCATGGGCACCCCCGCCCGCCGCCAGGCCCTCCTCGACCTCGTCACCGGCGAAGCCGGCATCGTCATCGGCACCCACGCCCTCATCGAGGACAAGGTGCAGTTCCACGACCTCGGCCTGGTCGTCGTCGACGAACAGCACCGCTTCGGCGTCGAACAGCGCGACGCCCTCCGTTCCAAGGGCAAGCAGCCGCCCCACCTGCTCGTCATGACCGCCACCCCCATCCCGCGGACCGTGGCCATGACCGTCTTCGGGGACCTGGAGACCTCCGTCCTCGACCAGCTCCCCGCCGGCCGCTCTCCCATCGCCACTCACGTGGTCCCCGCCAAGGACAAGCCCCACTTCCTCACCCGCGCCTGGGAACGCGTCCGCGAGGAGGTCGAGAACGGCCACCAGGCGTACGTGGTCTGCCCCCGCATCGGCGACGGCGAGGACGAACCCAAGAAGAAGGCCGCCGCCAAGGCTGCCGAGGAGGACCCCGACAAGCGGCCCCCGCTCGCCGTCCTGGAGACCGCCGACCGGCTCCGCGCCGGCCCCCTCGCCGGACTGGAGGTCGCCGTCCTGCACGGCCGCATGGACCCCGCCGACAAGGACGAGGTCATGCGCCGCTTCGCCGCCGGCGAGATCCAGGTCCTGGTGGCCACCACCGTCATCGAGGTCGGCGTCAACGTCCCCAACTCCACCGCCATGGTGATCATGGACGCCGACCGCTTCGGCGTCTCCCAGCTCCACCAGCTCCGCGGCCGCGTCGGCCGCGGCACCGCCCCCGGACTCTGCCTCCTCGTCAGCGAGATGCCCGAGGCGAGCCCCGCCCGCGCCCGCCTCGCCGCCGTCGCCGCCACCCTCGACGGATTCGAACTCTCCCGCATCGACCTCGAACAGCGCCGCGAGGGCGACGTCCTCGGCCAGGCCCAGTCCGGGGTCCGCTCCTCTCTGCGCGTGCTCGCCGTCATCGAGGACGAGGAGGTCATCGCCCAGGCCCGCCAGGAAGCCACCCGCGTCGTCGCCGAGGACCCCGACCTCGAAGCCCTCCCCGCCCTGCGCACCGCCCTCGACGCCCTCCTGGACACCGAACGGGAGCAGTACCTGGAGAAGGGCTGACAATGGGGGAGGCAGACCCGGCCGGTCCGGCCGCCCACCGACCCGTACCCGCACCCCCGAAGGACCCCAGATGACCCGCGTGATCGCCGGCACCGCCGGCGGGCGACGGCTGGCCGTGCCCCCCGGCACCGGCACCCGGCCCACCTCGGACCGGGCGCGCGAGGGCCTGTTCTCCACCTGGGAATCCCTCCACGGCGTCCCCGGCTCCCGGGTCCTGGACCTCTACGGAGGCTCCGGCGCGGTCGGCCTCGAAGCCCTCTCCCGCGGCGCCCACCACGCCCTCCTCGTCGAGGCCGACCCCAAGGCCGCCCGCACCATCCGCGAGAACGTCCGCGCGCTCGGCCTCCCCGGCGCCGAGTTCCGCGCCGGCAAGGCCGAGCAGATCGTCACCGGACCGGCCCCCGCCGACCCCTACGACCTGGTCTTCCTCGACCCCCCGTACGCCGTCACCGACGCCGCGCTCCGAGAGATCCTGCTCACACTCCGCTCGGGGGACTGGATCACCGACGACGCGCTCGTCACCGTGGAGCGCAGCACGAGAGGCGGGGAGTTCCCGTGGCCGGCGGGGTTCGAAGCCCTGAGGTCCCGACGCTACGGCGAAGGGACCCTCTGGTACGGTCGCGCCGCCTCAACCAGCGAAAACGCATCATGACCGCACCGGAGAGCGAGGGAGTTCGCGTGCGCCGCGCCGTCTGTCCGGGGTCCTTCGACCCCATCACCAACGGACATCTCGACATCATCGGACGAGCCTCGAAGCTGTACGACGTCGTACACGTGGCCGTCATGATCAACCAGTCGAAGAAGGGCCTCTTCACCGTCGAGGAGCGGATCGAGCTCATCCGCGAGGCCACCGCCGACTACGGCAACGTCGAGGTCGAGTCCTTCCACGGCCTCCTCGTCGACTTCTGCAAGCAGCGCGACATCCCCGCCATCGTCAAGGGCCTGCGCGCCGTCAGCGACTTCGACTACGAACTCCAGATGGCCCAGATGAACAACGGCCTCACCGGAGTCGAGACCCTCTTCGTCCCGACCAACCCCACCTACAGCTTCCTGTCGTCCTCCCTGGTCAAGGAGGTCGCCGCCTGGGGCGGGGACGTGGCCCACCTGCTCCCGCCGCACGTGCACCGGGCCCTCACCGAACGCCTCGGCGAACGCTGACCCCCGGCGGGCTTCCCGGAGCCGGTGTCCCGCCGGCACCCGGGGGCCGTACAGTCGTGGCGTCCGCCTCCGGAACGGCGGGGGCCGGGAGAGTGCGAGCAATCGTGGACGTGCAGAAGAAGCTCGACGAGATCGTCGAGACCGTCGGCAGCGCCCGGTCCATGCCGATGTCGGCCTCCTGTGTGGTCAACCGCGCCGAACTGCTCGCCCGCCTCGACGAGGTGCGCCAGGCCCTGCCCGGCTCCCTCGCCCAGGCCCGCGAACTGCTCGGCGGCCGGGAGCGCATGGTCGAGGAGGCCCGCCACGAGGCGGAGCGGATCATCGAGTCCGCCCACCACCAGCGCGGCACCCTGATCGCCGACACCGAGGTCGCCCGCCGCTCCCAGGCCGAGGCCGAACGGATCCTGGCCGACGCCCGCCGCGAGGCGGAGGAGATCCGCGCCGAGGCCGACGACTACGTGGACAGCAAGCTCGCCAACTTCGAGGTCGTCCTCACCAAGACCCTCGGCTCCGTGGACCGCGGCCGCGGCAAGCTCCTCGGCCACGAGCCCGGCCTCGCCGAGGAGGGCTTCGCGGACGCCGACGCCTACATGGCCGCCAAGCTGGCCGCCTTCGAGGCCGTCCTCGGCGCCACCCTGGAAGCCGTCGGCCGCGGCCGTCAGAAGCTCACCGGCCGGACCACCGGGGACGAGCTCGGCGCCCACCTCGCCGCCCAGGACGCCGCGGGCGGGGCCCGGGCCGCCACCAGCGACGCCGACTTCCTCGCCGGGCTCGCCGAACCGGCCCCCGCGATCCCCGCCCAGGCCCAGCCCGCCCCCACCGGCCACGCCCACGCCCAGGACCCGTACCACCACCCCGCCGGGGACACCGCCGGGTACGGCTACCAGGATCCGTACCAGGACCCCTACCGGGCCTCGGCGGCCCACCAGGGCACCGACGGCGCGGGCACCGGCTACGCGGCCTACGGCGCGGCCGCCCCCGATCCGTACGCCGGCGCCTCCGCGGGCTGGCAGGGCTACGACCCCCAGCAGCCCGATCCGTACGCCGCCGGCCCCTACGCCACCGGTCACCCCGCCCCGGCGGATCCGGCCGCGCCCGGTCCCGCCGCGCTCGACGAGACCAGCTTCTTCGACACCAGCATGATCGACTTGAACCAGGTCCGGGCCTATGAGCAGGGACGCTAGCGTTCCGAGGGCCCGGATTGGGCTCTGAGCGAAGGGGCGGGTATCCTGGCTCTTCGGTCGCGCGTATGCGTCGCGATCCACGCTGCCCCCAGGTGCCCCGTCACCCGAGGTGCCCGTCGGCAGCCCCCAGCGAATCCGAAAGCAGGAAGAACCCTGAACCGCCGCCTCGACCACCGCAACCCTCTCGTGTTCGACACACGGGACCTGGGACGGCGCGCGGGCGCGATGCAGAAGGTCTCCCGCACCGTCGACGCTCCCGCCGACCTCGGGCTCGCCGGAGTCATCGGAGTGCCGGAAGGCGCCCCGGTGCAGATCGGACTCCGTCTGGAATCGGTCATGGAAGGGGTGCTCGTCACAGGCATCTCCCGTGCAACCGTGACCGGGGAGTGCGTAAGGTGTCTGGAGCCGCTTGAGCTGGAGCTCAACGCGCGCTTCCAGGAACTGTTCTCGTACCCTGACGCCGATGGCCGGGGCCGCCCCGTGGCGGAACCGGCCGACGACGCCGAGGAAGACGAGGACAGGTACTACGTCGAGGACGATCTGTTCGACCTCGAACCCGTGCTGCGGGACGCGGTGGTGCTCGCACTGCCGTCGCAGCCGGTGTGCCGGGAGGCCTGTCTCGGTCTGTGCTCCACCTGTGGGGCCAACCTGAACGAGGACCCGGACCACCACCACGACGCCGTCGACATCCGTTGGGCGGCACTGCAGGGACTCGTCGCGTCAGATCAGGCCGACGAGAAGGACAACATGAGCGGCGACGGGCCCGAATCTGCACGCGCCGCCGAGAAGCAGGAGAAGTAGCCGTGGCTGTTCCGAAGCGGAAGATGTCGCGCAGCAACACGCGCCACCGCCGGTCGCAGTGGAAGGCTGCGGTCACCCCCCTGGTTTCGTGTGAGCGTTGCCAGGAGCCGAAGCAGCAGCACATCGCGTGCCCGAGCTGCGGCACCTACAACAAGCGCCAGGTCCTCTCGGTCTGAGTGGCTGGTGAGAGGCGCAATGTCTGACGTTGCCGGCAGTAAGAAGCAGGCAGACACCAGCAACGCGGCCTCGTCCCACACGCTTCTGGAAGGGCGGCTCGGGTATCAGCTCGAGACCGCCCTTCTGGTGCGTGCGCTGACGCACCGTTCCTTCGCGTACGAGAACGGCGGTCTGCCCACCAACGAGCGTCTGGAGTTCCTCGGGGACTCCGTGCTCGGCCTGGTGGTCACGGACACGCTGTACCGGACCCACCCGGACCTCCCGGAGGGCCAGCTGGCCAAGCTCCGGGCCGCGGTGGTCAACTCGCGCGCGCTTGCGGAGGTCGGGCGCGGCCTCGAACTCGGCTCCTTCATCCGGCTCGGCCGGGGCGAAGAGGGCACGGGTGGCCGGGACAAGGCCAGCATCCTCGCCGACACCCTCGAAGCGGTGATCGGCGCCGTCTATCTCGACCAGGGTCTCGACGCGGCCTCGGAGCTGGTGCACCGGCTCTTCGACCCGCTCATCGAGAAGTCCTCGAACCTCGGTGCCGGACTGGACTGGAAGACCAGCCTCCAGGAACTCACCGCGGCCGAGGGACTCGGCGTGCCCGAGTACCTGGTCACCGAGACCGGACCGGACCACGAGAAGACCTTCACCGCTGCCGCCCGCGTCGGTGGTGTCTCGTACGGCACCGGCACCGGCCGCAGCAAGAAGGAAGCGGAACAGCAGGCGGCGGAGTCCGCGTGGCGCGCGATTCGCGCGGCCGCGGACGAGCGTGCCAAGGTCGCGGCCTCCGCCGCGGCCGAGGGAGCCGACGGCGGGACGCCGACCCCCGCCGCGGGCGCTCCCTCCGGAGTCTGACCCTTCCTTCCCGAGCAGGACGCCGCCCCGCACCCGGAC
>NZ_JBEOSD010000232.1:0-8577 GCF_040302735.1 Streptomyces sp. NPDC097619
GACCGATCTCCACCACCCCGTGGGGGGGGTGGGCGGCCGGGCCGGCCCGCGGCGCCACACACCCCCGAGTCTGCGAGGCGCGCGCCATGAACCTGTCGATCCGCAACCAGCTCCCGGGCACCGTCACGGCGGTGACGGCCGGTGTGGCCATGGCGTCCGTCAAGGTGCGACTGGCCGGGGGCCAGGAGATCACCGCGGCCGTCACGCGGGAGGCCGTCAAGGAGCTGGGCCTGGCGGCGGGTTCGTCCGTACGGGCCCTGGTGAAGGCCACCGAGGTGGCGCTGGCCACCGGTCCGGTCGAGGGGCTGTCGATCCGCAACCGGCTGCCGGGCACCGTCATGGGGGTCACCACGGGGGAGGCCATGGCCACCGTAAGGGTGGGCGTCGTGGGCGGCGAGCTGACGGCGGCGGTCACCCGCGAGGCGGTGGACGACCTGGGCCTGTTCCCGGGATCCGAGGTGGTCGCCCTGGTCAAGTCCACCGAGATCTCGCTCGCGGCGGGCTGACGACCCGTCCGCACGACCGCCCCGCCGCCCCTCCGGTCCGCGCTTCCGCGCCCCGTCCCGCGCCTCCGTGGGTCCGCGGCCGCGTTCCTCGGACCGGAGCGTCGCGCTCCGACTGGCCGGAACAGGTCCTCGCGCGCGGAGGCCGCATTGACCGCCCGGCGGAGGCGCGGTTGCATGCGCGTGGCCTTCCGGCGGAAAGCCGGTGGGGAAACCGTGCGTCGTGTGGGGGGAACATGCGAAGAGACGAACGCTGGGAGAGAAGCCGCCGCCTGCGGACCGTCCTGGGGGCCGCCGCCGCGGTCTGCGCGGTCACGGCCGCGCTGCCCGGTCCGGCCTCGGCGGAGCCGGCACCGGGTGGTGCCGGCTTACGGGAGGGGTCCGTCGCGCGCCTCAGCGTCGCGGCGGACGGTGCGCAGGCCACGGGCGGCGCCTCGCACCACGCCTCGATCACGCCCGACGGCCGGCACGTGATCTTCCTGTCCTCCGCGGCCGGTCTGACCGCCGACGCGGTCTCGGCCGGGGACAAGCCGTACCTGCGCGACGGGACGACCGGGGAGGTGCGCCGGCCCTCGCACTACGCGGTGGCGGAACCGGCCGCGGCGCAGACGGTCTCGGTGAGCGGGGACGGCCGGTACACCGCCTACCCGATCCCGTGGGTGCGGCACGTCCGGACCAACCTGACGCGGATGTCCTCGGGCGCCTCGATCCAGGCCGACTGCTACGGCTACGGCTGCAACCAGGCGTCCTGGGACGCGACGGGCCGGTACCTGGCCCTGGTCGTCCTGAACCCGCCCGCCCGGCCCGGACCGCCCGGCAGCCAGCGGATCGAGGTCCAGGACCCGAACGCCGGCACCGCCAGGACGGTCGCGAGCCTCGGTCACCTGCTGCCCTCCCTGCCCTCGATGAGCGGGGACGGCCGGCTCGTCGCCTACCAGGACGCCGAGACGCAGGACGTGTACGTGCGGGACATGCCGGGCAACACCCGGACCGGCCCGGTGGAGGGCCCGGCCGTGACGGCCTCGCTGGTGCAGCTGAGCGACGACGGCACCAAGGTCGTCTACCGCTCGGGTCCGGACACCCACGTCCACGACCTGGCCTCCGGCACCACGCAGACCGTGCCGGGGGTGAAGGGGCTGGCGATCGACCCCACCGGCCGCTACCTCCTGTACGCCCCGAACGCCACGGGCGGACCCTCACTGCTGCTGCGGGACCTGGTGGAGGGCACGGACGAGGTGGTGGCCCAGCAGCCCGCCACGGCGGGTGTCGACGCGGTCAGCTCCGGCGGGCGGGAGGTCGTCTTCGAATCCGCCGCCGACGACCTCGTGCCCGGGGACACCAACGGGGTGACCGACGTGTTCATCCGCCGGTTCTCCTGAACCGGACGGGGCGGGGCGGGGCCGGATCCCGTACCCGACCGGACCGGACCTCCGGTCCCGCCCCGCGCGGGACCGGACGGCCGCGTCGCGTCGTGCCGCCTCCTCAGGCCTTGAGGGCGCGTCCGGCGACCGCCAGGGAGAGGCGGCGCGGGGCCAGTCCGGCCGCCATCGCGGACAGCCGGTTGCCCAGGCCCGCCACGATGCTCGGCGGCGTCGAGCGGCGGTCCAGGGCGCGCAGCGCCGCCGCCACCACCTGCTCCGGGCCGGCCATCCGCCCGACGGCCGCGTCCCGGCTGCCGACCACGTCGAAGAACTCGGTGCGCACGGGGCCCGGGGAGACCGCCAGCACCCGCAGCGGGGTGTGGCGCGTCTCGTAGGCCACCGCCTCGGTGAAGCTCAGGACGAACGCCTTCGTGGCCCCGTACACGGCCATCGAGGGGGTCGGCTGGTAGGCGGCGGCGCTGGCCACCGTCACCAGCGCGCCCCGACCGTCGGCCGTGAGCGCGGGCAGGAACGCGCGGGTCAGCTCGGCCACCGCGGTGACGTTGAGCCGGATCATCTCGCCGATGCGGTCCGGGTCCTGCGCGGCCAGCGGGCCGTGGCTGCCGAAGCCGGCGTTGTTGACCAGGGTCTGCACGGACAGGCCCCGGGAGTCCAGCGCGGACCGCAGGGCGGCGGCGGCTCCGGGGGCGGCCAGGTCGGCGGCCAGGACGTGGGCGGTGGTCCCGTACCGCTCGTTCAGGTCACCCGCCAGCTCCTCCAGCCGGTCCGCCCGGCGGGCGACGAGGACCACGTCCGCGCCCCGGGCGGCCCACTGCCGGGCGAACTCGGCGCCGAGCCCGGAACTGGCCCCGGTGATCAGTGCGGTGGTGCCGCGGTATGTCATAGACATCGTCGTGCTCCGTTTCGGCGCTTGTGAAGAGTGTGACCGGAGTCGAATGTAGGCAGAGTAAACATTGTAGTCAATGACAACATGAGAGGGGCCGGTCGTGTCCGACGCCGAAGCGCCCTACCACCACGGCAACCTGCGGGCCGCGCTCCTGGAACGGGCCGAAGCCGTCCTGGCCGCCACCGGCCCGGACGGGGTCTCCCTGCGCGCCCTCGCCCGCGACCTCGGCGTCAGCCACGCCGCGCCCGGACGCCACTTCCGCGACCGGCAGGCGCTCTTCGACGCGCTGGCCGTCAGCGGGTTCACCCGGCTCAACGGGAGGTTGCGGGCGGCGGCGGAGGGCCCCGGGACCGTCACGGAGGCCCTGGCCCGGCTCGGCCGGGCGTACGTGGAGTTCGCGGTCGGGCACGCCGCCCTGGTGGGCCTGATGTTCACCGCGAAGCACGCGGACGGGTCCAGCGAGGAGCTGCGGGCCCTCGGTCACGGCAGCCTGGAGGCCGCCGCCGAGCTCATCGCGCGGGCCCAGCGGGACGGGGCGGTCCGGGCGGGCGACCCGGGTCGGCTGGCCCAGGTCGCGTTCTCCACGCTGCACGGGCTGGCCGTGCTCGCCGTCGGGGACCTCCTGGACGACACCCCGCTCGACGAGGCCACCGAGCTGGCCCTGGACGTCCTCCTCACCGGCCTGGCGGCGCCGCCCGCGTGAGCACCGGGGCGGGGAGGAGCGGGGCGGGGGTCAGGCCCCCGCGGGGGTCCGGCCCGCCCGGAGCTCGCGGATCAACGCCCGCACCGCCCCGGCCGCGGCGAGCTCGGGGGTGGTCACGTACCCGACCGTCCGGGTCGGTCGGTCCGGCCCCAGATCCGTCACGGCCACCGATTCGGGCGCCCCGTGCAGCGACAGCGCGGGCATGATGGCCATCCCCAGCCCCCGTTCCACCATCGTCAGCACCATGCCGTCGTCCTCGGCGCGCACCGTCGCCCGGGGGATCCAGTCCTGCCGGCCCCACCAGGCCCGCGTGTAGGAGCCGCAGTTCTCGTCCCAGTCCAGGAAGGGCAGGGTCCGGGGGTCGGGATGCCCCGCCGGGTGCACCAGCGCGTACGGCTCCTCCGTCAGGGCCCCGGTGACCAGCCCCTCCGGCAGGGCCGCCGAGCCGCCCAGGGTCGCGATGCCGAGGTCGGCCCGGCCCGCCGCCACCTCCCCGGCCGTGCCCGCGCCCAGCTCCCGCACCACCCGGACCTCCGGCTCGATCTCCGGGTGCCGGCGGGTCAGCCGCTCCAGGGCCGGGGGCAGCAGGTGCAGGGCCGCGCTGCGGAAGGCGGCGATCCGCACGGGTCCGGCGGGCGGGGCCCCCTCGCCGGAACGGGCCGCCGCCCGGGTCTCCGCGACCAGCACGTCGAGGAGGCGCAGCACCCGGCGGGCGTGGGCCACGGCCCGTTCCCCCGCCGGGGTCGGCCGGGCGCCCCGCCGGTCCCGTTCGAAGAGCACCGCCCCGATCCGGCCCTCCGTGGCGCGCACCGAGTGCGAGACGGCGGACTGCGTCAGGCCCAGGGCCGCGGCCGCGGCGGAGAACCCGCCGCTGTCGGCGACGGCCACCAGGACCTTGAGTTCCTGCGGAGCGAGCTCGGGCACGACCCCTCCCACCTCGTTCTATGAGCACTGTTCATGGATGTGCGACTGCCATGAGCCCAACCCCCTGCCCGGCCCCCGCATTCCTTCCTAGCGTGACGCCCATGACCGACACCGCTCGTTACGTGCACCAGACCGCCCGCCCCACCGGCTTCCCCGTCGCCACGGACTTCACCCTCGTCGAGGCCCCCGTCCCCGAACCGGCCCCCGGCACCGCCCTCGTCGAGAACCTGCTGCTGTCCGTGGACCCCTACCACCGCGGTCTGATGGACGGCGGGGAGGGCGGCTTCGCCCTCGGCACCCCGCTGGAGGGCCGCTCCCTGGGCCGCGTCACCGCCTCCCGGGACCCGAAGCTCGCCGAGGGCGACCTCGTCTTCCACCGGGCGGGCTGGCGCACCCACGCCCTGGTCACCGAGGGCGCGGACGGGGCCCGCAAGGTCCGCGCGCACGAGGGCGTCGCCCCGGAGGCGTACCTGAGCATCCTCGGCGGCACCGGCCTCACCGCGTACGCCGCCCTCACCCGGACCGCCCGACTCCGCGCGGGGGAGGACCTGTTCGTCTCGGCCGCCGCCGGCGGGGTCGGCACGGCCACCGCCCGACTGGCCCGGCTGATGGGGGCCGGTCGCGTCATCGGCAGCGCCGGTTCCGCCGCGAAGGTCCGCCGGCTCACCGAGGAGTTCGGCTTCGACGCGGCCTTCGACTACCACGACGGCCCGGTCGCCGAGCAGTTGGCCGCGGCCGCCCCCGAGGGCATCGACGTGTACGTGGACAACGTGGGCGGCGACCACCTCGAAGCCGCGATCGGCTCCCTCCGCGAGTTCGGCCGGATCGCCTGGGTGGGGGCCATCGCCCAGTACAACGGGGACCGGGCCCCGGCCGCCCCGCACAACCTCTTCGAGGTGGTGCACAAGTCCCTGCGACTGGAAGGGGTGCTGGTCCGCCACCACCTCGCCCTGCAGGAGGAGTTGGAGGACTTCGTCGTCCCGCACCTGCGCAGCGGGGCGGTGGGCGTGGACGCCACCGTGGCCGAGGGCTTCGAGCGGACCGTCGACTCCTTCATCGGCATGCTGCACGGCCGCAACACTGGGAAGATGCTGGTCAGGCTGGGCAGTTGAGGGCCGGCCGGAGCCCGCGGAAAATCCGGTGAACCGGGCCCGGCCGCTCACTACACTCGCCGGAGCGAGCCGCCACGGGTCCCGTCGGAGGGACCCGGCCGGGGCGGCCGCACGTGACCGGAGGGTCCCGGCGCCGTCGGGACCGCAGCAGGAGGGGAGAGGACCATGGCCGTCAGCGGCGCCCGTGCGTTCCCCTCCCCGGTCCGGTACGACGTGATCCCCGTGTCCCGGGGTGCCCGGTGCCCGCAGCGCGGCGCGCACCGGCCGTCCGTGACCTCCCGCTGACCCCCGCCCGCCCCGCACGTCCCGCCGCCCGGCCCCGCCGCGGCCGGCGGACGCCGGGGCCCGGCGCCGGGGTCGGCCGTCCGGGAATCGCGCCGACCCCGCGGACCCCGCCGCGCGCCCACCTGCGCGCCGGGCGGGGACCGCCCTCCTGTCACAGAAACGGGCCCCCGGCCATGCGCACCGACGCACGCGGCACCGCCGCCACCCCCACCCACGCCCCCGCAGCCGTCCGCAACCTCGGCATCCTCGCCCACGTCGACGCGGGCAAGACCACCCTCACCGAACGCGTCCTGTTCGCCGCCGGAGCCGTCCACAAGCGCGGCGAGGTCCACGAGGGCACCACCGTCACCGACTTCGACGCCCAGGAACGCGACCGCGGCATCACCATCTTCGCGGCGGCCGTCAGCTGCACCTGGGACGGGCACCGCCTCGGCCTCATCGACACCCCCGGACACGTGGACTTCTCCGCCGAGGTGGAGCGCTCCCTGCGCGTCCTCGACGGGGCCGTCGCCGTGTTCGACGCCGTGGCCGGGGTCGAGCCCCAGAGCGAGGCCGTCTGGCGGCAGGCCGACCGGTACGGAGTCCCGCGCATCGCCTTCGTCAACAAGCTGGACCGGGCGGGCGCCGACCTGGACGCCGCGGTGGCCTCCCTCCGGGACCGACTGGGCGTCGTCCCGCTGGTGGTCCAGCTCCCGATCGGTGCCGAGGGCGCCTTCACCGGGCTGGTGGACCTGGTCCGGATGCGGGCCCTGCACTGGCCGGACGGTGCCACCGCCCCGGAGGAGGGGCCCGTCCCCGACGGGCTCCGCCCCGAGGCGGACCGGTGCCGCCGGGCGCTGGAGGAGGCCGTCGCCGGACTGCACCCCGGCGCCCTGGAGGAGTACTGCGCCGGCTCCGCCCTGCGGGAGGGGACCCTGCGCGGCGCCCTGAGGGAGCTGACCCTGGGCCGGGAGGCCGTGGTGGTGCTCTGCGGATCCGCCTACCGCAACCGCGGGGTCGAGCCGTTGCTCGACGCGGTGGTGGCCTACCTGCCCTCGCCCGCCGAGCTGCCGGCCGTGCGCGGCACCGCCCTGCCCGGGGCGGACACGGCCGGGCGGGCACCCGAACGCGCCCCGGACCCGGCGGAGCCCTTCACCGCGCTGGCCTTCAAGGTGGCGGCCACCCCGACCGGGCGCCTCACCCACCTGCGGGTCTACGCGGGCACCCTGCGCCGCGGCGACGCGGTGCTGGACGCGGGCGCCGGCCGGACCGAGCGGGTCGGGCGGATCCTGCGGGTCCAGGCCGACCGGTACGAGGAACTGGACCGGGCGGTGGCAGGCGACCTGGTCGCCGTGATCGGGCCGAAGGCGGTCCGGGCGGGCGCCACCCTGTGCGATCCGGCGGCCCCGCTGCTGCTGGAACCGCCCGCGGCCGCCGACCCGGTGCTGTCGGTGGCGGTCGAGGCCGTCCGCTCCACCGACACCGGGCGGCTCGCGGCCGCGCTGGCCCGCCTGGTGGAGGAGGACCCCTCCCTGGTGGTCCGGACCGACCCCGAGCACGGCCAGACGGTGCTGTCCGGGCGCGGGGAACTGCACCTGGAGGTCGCGGTGGAGCAGCTGCGCCGGGTCCACGGGGTGCCGGTGCGGTCCGGTCGGCCGCAGGTCTCCTACCGGGAGACGGTGGTCTCGGGCGTCACCGGCCTACGCCACCGGCACGCCAAACAGGACGGCGGCGCCGGACAGTTCGCCCAGGTGGTGCTGGACGTGGCGGCGGGGGAGGGGCCGGGCCTGGAGTTCGAGTCCGCCGTGACCGGCGGCCGGGTGCCCGCGGAGTACGTGCGGGCCGTGGCCGCGGGCTGCCGGGACGCCCTGGCCGAGGGACCGCTCGGCGGGTTCCCGGTCACCGGGGTGCGGGTCACGCTCACCGACGGGGCGGTGCACGTCAAGGACTCCTCGGAGCTCGCGTTCCGGGCGGCGGGCCGGGCCGCCCTGCGGGAGGCCCTGCGCGGCTGCGCCATGGAGCTGTTGAGCTTCTCCTTGACCTTGCGGGCGTCCTCGCGCTGCGCGTCCAGGGACGCGAAGTGCGCCTTGCGCCGCTTGGAGAAGGCCGACCGGGCGTGCGAGAAGCGGTGCCACAGCTCGTCGTCGGACTTGCGGTCCAGGCGCGGCAGGCCCTTCCAGGTGTCCACCAGCGCACGCAGCCGCTCGCCCGCGGAGCGCCACTGCTCGCTCTGCGCCAGCTCCTCGGCCTCCACGACCAGCTTCTCCTTGGCCTCGCGGGCCTCGGTGGTCTGCTTGGCCTTCTGGACCTTGCGCTCCTCGCGGCGCGACTCCACGGTCGTCACCAGCTTGTCCAGCCGCACCCGCAGCGCGTCGAGGTCGCCCACCGCGTGGTGCTCCTCGACCTGCTCGCGGATGTGACCGATGGCCGTGACCGCGTCCTTCTCGGAGAGATCGGTGGTCCGCACCCGTCGTTCGAGGAGGCCGATCTCGACCACCAGGCCCTCGTACTTGCGCTCGAAGTAGGCCAGGGCCTCCTCAGGGGTGCCCGCCTGCCACGATCCGACGACCTTCTCGCCCTCGGCGGTACGCACGTACACGGTGCCCGTCTCGTCGACGCGGCCCCACGGGTCGCTGCTCACAGCGCCTCCTCCACCTGATGCCCGCCGAGGGGTTCGCCCCCCGGGCATCGTCCACAGTTTCCTGGGGCGGGCAGCGCCCGCCCTGCACAACGCCAACATAGGCGACGGCCGGGCCGCCTGTCCGCATCCAGCGCGGTCCAAACGCATCCGGCGGCCCAGGAT
>NZ_JBEOSD010000233.1:0-8403 GCF_040302735.1 Streptomyces sp. NPDC097619
GGGCGCCGCCGCGCTCCCCCGTCCGCCCGCCCGCCCCCCCCGTCCGGCCTCCCCACCTCCGGGGGCGCCGCACCACCCCCCGGGGGCGCCGCACCGGACGTCTCGCGGTCAGTCCCCGGTGGGCGCGCCGATCGGGAACTCCGCCGGCGGGGTGCTGCGGGCGAAGTAGGTCTTGGCCCGGCGCAGGGCCCGGGCGTCGTCGCGGACCTGGCCGGGGCGCGAACCGTTCCCGAGGAGGACCCCGCCGAAGCCCATCCCGAGGTAGGCGGCGGTGTTGTTGAGGGTGGCGAGCAGCCCGTCCGTACGGGCCTCGTCGCGGTCGGCCATCACCGTGACCGCCCAGAGCCGGCGCCCGGCCATCCGCTGCTTGAACTCCAGGCCGGGCACCGCCAGCCAGCCGGACCAGTAGTCCAGGTACCGCTTGGTCTGCGCCGACACGCTGTACCAGTACAGGGGCGTGACGAGCACGATGTCGGTGGCCTCCAGGGTGGCGGCGCGCAGCTCCTCCTCCTGCGGGGAGCCCGGTCGGCCGTCGTGCTCGTGGCGGCCGTCGCGGAAGTCGGGGAGCGGGGTCCCGGTCAGGTCGATCCAGCGCTGCGGTACTCCGGCCGGCAGTTGGGCGGCCGCCTCGCGCGCGAGGATCTCGGAGTTGCCGTCGGCCCGGGAGCTGCCGAGGACGAAGAGGAAGGAACGGTCTTCGGGCTGTGCTTCGTTGCTCATGTCCGCTTGCAACCGGCCGTGCGGGCGCGGAAATTCCGCCGCGCCGTGCCCGGTCCGCGGGGTGGACACGGACCTGTCGGGTCCGGATCCCCCGCCGCCGAGGGGCGGAACGATTCAGCGGATACGGGGCGGCCGCCCCCGCCGGAGGGCGGGGACGGCCGCGGAGGGTGCGGGGCTCAGCTCCGGTCGGGGCGCTCGGTGACGCGGAGCAGGTTCACCAGGGGCTTGCCGTAGCCGCTGCGGGCCACGAAGCGGACGTTGAGGACCCCGTCGGTGACGGTGACCTGGTAGGTCCGGGACAGGGCCGTGTAGGTGCCCGCCTCCAGGGAGATGTCGAGGGCGGGCAGGACCTGCACGCCCTCGGCGAGGACGTCGAAGACCCGCTTGTTGGGCTTGGTGGAGGCCAGTTCGGCGAAACCGAGCTCCACCGTGTAGATGCCGTCGGGCACGTTGTCGAAGCGGTACTCGTACATGCCCTCGCGGGCGTTGCGGTAGAGCTTCTGCTCCTCGGTGCCCGCGATGGCGCGGCCGGTGGCCTTGGTCGCGGAGGTCCCCTGGTAGCCGTAGGAGCCCGGGGTGTACTTGCGGTCCGGGGACCAGCTGTCGCCGAGGGCGTCGGTGCCGGCGTAGTCGGACCCGGTGTCCAGGGCGGCCTGGTAGCGGGGCACGACCACCTTGACCGGGACCGTCAGCACGGGACTGCGGCCACTGGCCGAGGTGATCTTCAGTTCGGCGGTGAGGACGGTGCCGGGGACCAGCCCGGTGGTGTCCACGGCCAGGGAGAGCGGCACCTGCCCGCCGGTGGGCAGCTCGCCGGCGCCCGGGGTGACGGCCAGCCAGGCCGCGTCCTCGGCCACGGTGAAGGCGGTCCCGAGACCGGGGTTGGTCAGCGGCAGGGTGCGGGTGCGCTTCTGCCCGGGCGGGGCCACGACCTCCACGGAAGGCTTGGCCGCGGTGACCTTGCCGGTCTTCAGGAAGCGGGTCACCCCGGTCACGGCGTCGGCGTCGACCTGCACGGTGACCTGTTCGCCCTGGTAGGCGTTCGCGGTCACCGAGACCGGCACGGAACCGGACGCGCTCTGGACCACGTAGCCGCCGTCGGCGCCGGTGACCGCGGTCACGGCGGCGGTGCCGGCGCCCACGGTCACGGTGGCCCCGGCGACGCCGTTGCCGTCGTTGGCGTCGAGGATCCGGCCCGTGACGACCCCGCTGCGGGTGGTGCGGAAGGACAGCGAGAGGCCGTCCGAGAGCACCGGGGTGTTGAAGGAGTACTTGAAGGCGTCGGTGCCGGTGGCGTTCTCCACGCCCACGGTCGCGCTGGAACCGGCCTTCAGCCCGGTGCCGGTGGTGTCCTTGTAGTGGTAGGTGACGCGGCCGTCCTCACCGATCGCGGCGGAGAAGGAGAACTTGTCCGCCTGCGCCGACCAGTGCGAGACCTGCCGCCACTCGATGACGAAGGAGCGGTGCGGGGCCGTGCCGGTCACGGAGGTGAACACGCCGGATCCGGTGCCCGCCGCGCCGACCACCAGGTCGTCCCAGAAGGGGTACAGGGCCGCGTTGGGGGTGGCCGCGCTCGGCAGGTCGGAGTTGATGTCGCCGGTGTGGGCGCCGCCGAAGCTGACGGTGCCGTTGGTGCCGACCCAGGCGGTGCCGTAGGTCTTGCCGTACAGCGGGATCTGGAAGGGCAGCTCCACCCGTTCGGTGGTGTTGTCGCCGGTCAGGGCCAGTTGCCGGTCGCCGGCGGCGTACGGGCGGGTGCCCGCGGCGCAGGCGTATCCGTAGGTGTCGGTGCGCTCGGGCAGGGTGACGGTGACGGTGGCGTCCGTCGGCAGGGTGACCCGGGCGCTGCCCGCGGTGACGCAGCGGGCCGGGTGCGAGGCCCGGACCTCGTAGGCGCCGTGCGGGAGGGTGACCTCGAAGCGGCCCTGGGCGTCGGTGGTGGCGGTGACCGGGGTGTCCACCACGGTCACGGTGGCGCCGGCGGCCGGGCCGGACCCGGAGGAGACGGTGCCGGTGAGGGTGGCGGAGGGCGCCTGCGTCAGGGTGAAGTCCCCGGTGGCGGTGGTGCCCTCGGTGACGGCGACGGTGGCGTTCTGCTGTCCGTAGCCGAACTTCCCGGCGGTCAGGGCGTACTCGCCGACGCTGAGCGCGGGGAAGGAGTAGCTGCCGTCGGCGGCCGTGGTGGTGGTGCGGTCGATCGGGCCGTCGGCGGTGACCTTGGCCCCGGCCACGGGGTCGGCGCCGGAGCGGACGGTCCCGGAGAGGGCCCCGGTGGCGCCGCGCGGGGCGGCGGAGACGGCCGCGAAGGCGTCGAGCCGGCCTTCGCCGAAGACGTTGTTGTCCGCGGCGGAGCCGCCGCAGGCGGTGTTCGCGGTGTCCTCGGCGGTGCCGTCGAGCAGGGCCTCCGTCGCCGCCACGTCGCCTTCGAGGGCGGGTGCGGCCGACCACAGCAGGGCCACGGTGGCGGCGGTGTGCGGGGAGGCCATCGAGGTGCCGGAGAAGGAGTCGTAGCCGCCGGGCACCGAGGAGCGGACGTTCACGCCCGGGGCGGCCAGGTTCGGCTTGACGATGCCGCCGGGGCCCGCGCCGCGCGAGGAGAACGAGGCGATGGTGTTGTTGATGTCGAAGGCGCCGGAGCTGTAGGAGTTCGCGTAGTCGCCCGGGGAACCGCTGGTGGCGCAGCCGGGTCCGGAGTTGCCGTTGGAGAAGGCCGGGAAGATGCCGGCGGCCCGCCAGGCGTCGACGATGCCCTGGTACCAGTCGTCGTGGGCGGAGCTGCCCCAGGAGTTGTTCACGATGTGCGGGGCCAGGTCGGGCCGGGGGTTCTGGCCGGCCCGGTCGGTGGGCGCGATGATCCACTGCCCGGAGGCCAGCAGGGATGCCTCGGAGCAGGAGCTGGTCTCGCAGCCCTTGGCGGCGATCCACTTGGCCCCGGGGGCCACGCCGATCTTGTTGGCACCGCCGTCGTCGCCGACCATGGTGCCCATGGTGTGGGTGCCGTGGTCGTTGTTGTCGCAGGGGGCTCCGCCCGCGCAGATCCCGGCCGGGTCGAACCAGTTGTAGTCGTGGACGAGCGTGCCGTCCGCCTGGCGGCCCCGGTACTGGGCGCTCACGGCGGGGTGTCCGGCGTCCACGCCGCTGTCGATGTTGGCGACGACGATCCCCTCGCCGCGGACCCCGAACTGCTCCCAGACCTGCGGGGCCTTGATCCGGTCCACGTTCCACTCGACGGCGTCGGTGGCGGCCTCGCGACGGCCGTCGAGGGGCTTGGGGATGCTGACCTTCTCGTCGGCGTCGATGGAGGCGACCTCGGGCCGCTGGGCGAGGTTCTCGGCGAGCTTCTCGGTGCCGACCACGCGCACGGCGTTGACGATCCAGTACGAGGTGTACTCGGCGCGGGCTCCGTCGAGGGCCTTCAGCAGCGGGGCCTGGGTGCGGTCCGCGTGCGCGCGCTTGGCCCGGTACACCGCCTCGGCCTTGCCGGCGCGGGTCCGCTGCCGGGCCGCCGCGCCGAGATCGGCCGCGCTGTCGAGGCGGACCCAGAAGGCGGCCTTGCCCTCTTCCAGTTCGGCCCGCAGGGCCGGTTCGATCTTGAGTTCGGCGGCGGTCGGCGCCCCGCCGGGCCGGGGTTCGGGGGCGGCCGCGGCGACCCCGGCGCCGAGGGGGAGGAGCAGGGCACTCGTGAGGGCGGCGAGTGCCGAGCGTAACGGTGAGGTGCGTCGTGCCACGTGGTCTCCTCGTGCTGGTGACGCGGAAGGACGGATCGTGGTGCGGGTGGTGCGGGCCGCGCGCGGGGGCACGGCGTACGGGTGGTGCCGGGCGTGGTGGCGGTGCCCGACGGGCCGGACGTACGGCGTGTGCACGGCGTGCGGTACGTGCGGGACGTGCGGGTGCTCCGTGCGCATGCTGTGAGGCTGCTGTGAGCACGCGTCATGGTTCATCAGGAGGCATGTTCATTACAAGACCGCCTCGGGGATCGGCGCCGACCACGCCCGGGACGGTGACGCGCGGGGGCCTTGCGCGGCCGGGGCCGGCAGGTCGGGGGCGCGCCGGCGACCCCGCGGAAGCCGTCACACGGGCGTCACGAAAGGCCCCGCCACCGTGGGACCGGCGGCGGGGCGGAGCGTCCGCCGGGACTCAGTCCGCGTCGAACAGGGTGGGCTCGGGAGGCGCGGCGGCCGGATCGGGCAGTTGCTCCTGCCAGGCGCCCGCGTCGCGCAGGCGGACGTGCGTCATGCTGCCGGGGCACAGGCTCAGGGAACGGGACTCGCGCTTGTGGTCGACCACGCTGACCATGCCGGTGGCCCGGGTGGGCGCTCCGGCGTACACGCCCCGGCAGACCGGGCACTCCACCCGCGGATAACTCGCCATCCGCCCAGTGTGATCCACGGGGCGGGGGGCCGGCCAGTCCGCTCCCGGCCCGGTCCCCCGTCCGGGGCCGTTCCCCCGCCCGGGGTCCTTCCCGGGGTCAGGGCACGCGCGCGGTCCACTCGGGCGTGGCGAACTTGGTGCGGGCCAACTGCTCGGCGCGGGCGAGTTCCTCGTCGGTGACGGCGTCCTCGGTGAGCCCGTAGCGGCCGCGGAAGGCGCCGACCAGACGGTCGATGACCTCCTCCCGGCCGAGGCCGGTCTGTCGGCGCAGCGGGTCCACCCGCTTCTTCGCGCTGGCGGTGCCCTTGTCGGAGAGCTTCTCCCGGCCGATCCGGAGGACCTCGGTCATCTTGTCGGCGTCGATGTCGTAGGCCATGGTCACGTGGTGCAGCACGGCCCCGCCGCCCGACACGATGCGCTTCTGGGCGGCCCCGGCGATCTTTCCGGCCTCGGTGGCGATGTCGTTGAGCGGCTGGTACCAGGCCCGCACCCCCATCTCGCCGAGCGCGCCCAGCACCCAGTCGTCGAGGTAGGCGTAGGAGTCGGCGAAGGACAGCCCGGAGACCAGCGACTGCGGGACCGACAGCGAGTAGGTGATGGTGTTGCCGGGCTCGATGAACATGGCGCCGCCGCCGGAGATCCGCCGGACCACGGTGATCCCGTGGCGGCGGGCGCCCTCGGCGTCCACCTCGTTGCGCAGGGACTGGAAGCTGCCGATCACCACGGCCGGGGCGGCCCACTCCCAGATCCGCAGGGTGGGCGGGCGGCGGCCCTCCGCGACCTCGGTCGTCAGGACCTCGTCCAGGGCCATGTGCAGGGCCGGTTCCTGAGGGGCCGTCCGGATCAGCCGCCAGTCGTGCGCGGCCCATTCGGTGGCCTGGGCCAGCGCCCGGCGGACGGCGATGCCGATGCCCTCCGGGGTGACCCCGAAGAGGTGGGCGCCCGGAGGCAGGGCCGCGCTGACGCGGGCGGCCAGCGCGGCGGCGTCGGCATCGGCGGGCGCGCCCTCCAGGGCGCCGTTCACGGCGTCGAGGGCCTCGTCCGGTTCGAGGAAGAAGTCCCCCGACACCCGGACCCCGCGCAGGGCCCCGGCCTCCTCCTCCAGGTCGACGACCACGAGCTTGCCGCCCGGAACCTTGTACTCACCGTGCACCGCTGGAAGCCTCCCGGATATTTCCGGCTTGACCGGAATCGTGCTGGGCTCCCACGCTAACCGACCCGGGCGGCCCGTCATTCCCGGGCCGCCCGGGGCCCACGACGCGCGGCCGGCCGCCGACGGGCGCCCGGGACCGGCCGTGGGCCGACGGTCCCGGTCAGCGCAGGCCGGGGAAGGGCTCGCCCGCCCACCAGTTGCCCGGCGCGGCGGGGTCGGCGCTGGTCCAGTACTCGATGACGGCCGAGACGAACTCCTCGCGGGACAGCCCGCCGTCCCCGTCCCGGTCCAGGCGGCGGAACGCCTCCTCGGCGGTGTCCCGCGTGAACCGGGGGAAGTGGCCGCGCTGGAAGGCGTGGAACTCGTCGACGTCCACCCTCCCGTCGCCGTCCGCGTCGGCGATCTCCAGGAACGCCTCGGCCAGGGCCCCCAGGGTGGCGCGGGCCGCCTCGGGGCGTCCGGCCAGGGAGGCGACAGCGCGGACGAACTCCTCCTTGGACTGGGAGGTGGCCCCCGCCGGAAGGCGCGGCAGGTGCAGTTCGCGCCAGATGTCCAGGTACGCGTCGACGATCCGGCCCTCCTCGGGCGAGCCGACGGCATGGCCCAGGGAGGCGGCGACCGAACGACCCATGACGCGGTGGTCCTCTTCCGTGAGGCTGCCGTCGCCGTCGGCGTCCAGGTGGTCGAATCCGTGGCTGATCTTGGCGGTGAGCAGGTCTTCGGGCATGGAGGTCTCCGTCGAGTGGTGGGCGGGCGGGGCCGGACGGGCCGGGGCTCAGAGGGTGAGGTGGCCGTACAGGGCGTTGCCGGGGAGATCGGGCTCGGTGCCGGTGAAGTACTCCTCGAAGGCGCGGACCAGCTCGTCGTGGCCGAGGCGGCCGTCACCGTCCCGGTCGAGGGTGGTGAAGGCGGTCGCCGCCTCCTGCTCACCGACCCCGTAGGCGGCGAGCCAGCGGGTGAACTCCGCGCGGTCCAGCTGCCGGTCGCCGTCGGCGTCCATGGCCTCGATGACCCGGTCGACCACCGGCAGGACCACCTGGTCGAAGCCGTCCGCGGTGGCGACGGCGTACCAGGCGCTGACGAAGTCCTCCTCGTCGAGCTGGGCGTCCTCGCCGCGGCCCAGCTCCCCGCTGATCCGGGTCCAGCCCGCGTCGTAGGCGGTGGCGAGGTCGCGGGCCGCCGGCGAGTCGGGCGCCTCCCCCGCGGCCTCGGCGAGCCGGCCGGCGAGCAGGTCGTAGTCCTCCTTGGTGACCAGCCCGTCGCCGTCCTGGTCGAACAGGTCGAACCGCCTGCGGAGTTTGGCCGCGATCAGAGCTTCCATGGTGTCCTGCCGTCCTCTCCAGCGGGCGTGCGTGCGGATGCACGTACGGAGGGGGAACGAGCGGCGGAGCGCTCGGTCACTGGGCGGACCCCGGTGGCCCCGCTGGACTGCTGCCCCGGAGGCGGCGGCCTACGCGGCCGTCGAGCGGGCATGGTGTAGCGGGGGCCCGGGCCGCGGGCCCGGCGGGGGGCGACCGCACGTGATCGGAGGGTGTGGTGGAAGAGACCTGGACGACGGATTTCCACGGCAGCGCGCACGAGGGCACCGTCGGGGTGCTGCTGGCGGACGGCAGCGTGGCGGAGCCGGTGTACTTCGACACGGGTTCGGGCTCGGAGGGGCGTACGACGCGGGAGTGGAGCGCCTACGACGGCACGGCCTTCCTGGGTCCTCGGGCGGCGGCGTTCCGGGCGGTGTGTTCCTGCGGTTGGGCGGGGCCGGAGCACGCGCTGGACTGGGAGTCCTTCGGCGGGGCCCCGCTGTGGCAGGCCGGGCGGGAGGACGCGGACAGCTGCCTGGACGACTGGGACGCGCACACGATGGACGTGGAGCGGCGGACCGTCCCGGTGCCGGAGGAGATCACCGACATGCTCGGCCGCCTCAAGGGGGCCATCGAACGGCTCGCGGACGAGTCACCGGCGGCGGCGGTGAAGGCTGCCCGGCAGATGGAGATCGCGGCCGGGTACGCGGCCTACGGGGCGGCGCACGACGCGCGGGCCCGGATGAGCCCGGAGGAGATGGCCACCGCGCTGGGCATCGACGCGGCGGCGGCCCGTTCGCTGTTGGCGCGGTACGGGGGGTGGAGCCCCTACCGCTGAGGCGGTCGCCCGCACGGCCGGGC
>NZ_JBEOSD010000234.1:0-8395 GCF_040302735.1 Streptomyces sp. NPDC097619
GGGGGGCGCGCCCCCCCCCCCCCCCCGGGGGTCCGGGGGCGGAGCCCCGGTATCGGGAAGGGGCGGGGCGGGGAGAAGGCCCCGCGCAGCGGCCCCACCCCGCCGAGCGCCCGCACACCGAGCGCCCCGCCCCACCCCACCGGGCACGGCACCCCTACCCCACCCCCACCGCCGCCGCACTGAGCCTGGCCCCCAACACCCGGGCGGCAGCCCTCAACTCCCCGGGCCCCCGCACGGCGAACGGCAGCCCGGTCATGGCCAGCCGCACCGCCAGCCACTCCACGGGCTCGGCGGTCTCGTAGCGCACCCGTACCGCCCCGGCCCCGCCGGGCACCGGCTCCGCCGCCCCCAGCCACTCGGGCACGGCCGCCTCGCCGCCGTCCGTACCGGCCGCGAACTCCACCTCCGCCGTGTACAGCCCCGCTCCGTGCCCCCGCAGCCCCCGGGCCACGTACGCCGCCGCGTCCCCGCCCATGGGCAGTTCGCGCGGGGCGAACCGGGCCCCGGTGGGGAGGGGCTCGCTGATGCGGTCCACGCGGAAGATCCGCCAGTCCTCCCGGTCGAGGTCGTGGGCGAGCAGGTACCAGCGGCGCCCCGTGGAGACGAGCCGGTAGGGCTCGGTCTGCCGGCGGGTGTCGGCCCCGTCCCGGTCGCGGTAGTGGAAGCGCAGCTTCTCGTGCCCGGCGACCGCGCCCGCGAGGGCGGTCAGGGTCCGCGGGTCCACGCGCGCCCCGTCCCCGCGGGTCAGCGGCAGCGTGGCGGACTGGAGGGTGCTGACCCGGTGCCGCAGCCGGGAGGGGAGCACCTGCTCCAGCTTGGCCAGGGCCCGTACGGAGGCTTCCTCGACCCCTTCGATCGCGTGCCCGGCCCCGGCCCGCAGGCCGACGGCGATGGCCACGGCCTCCTCGTCGTCGAGGACGAGCGGGGGCATCGCGGCCCCGGCGACGAGCCGGTAGCCGCCCTCCGAGCCGTGGGTGGCCTCCACGGGGTACCCGAGCCCGCGGAGCCGGTCGATGTCGCGCCGGATGGTGCGGGCGCTGACCCCGAGCCGCCCGGCCAGCTCGCTGCCGGGCCATTCGCGCGGGGTCTGGAGGAGGGACAGGAGCGTCAGGAGGCGTGCCGGGGTGTCCGTCATGAAATCCAGCCTGCCGGCGGATTAGGCCACGTACTGTCCTATAAGCCGTCTAGGTTGCTCTTCATGAGCACCGAGCCGTCCAAGAAGAGCGGGTCCCCGTCCGGGGGCCGACCGATAACCGAGGCCGCAGAGGCCCCCGGCGCCGAGCGGGCCCCCGGCGCCACCGGCCCGGCCGCGGGCGCTTCCCCCGCCGACCGCCGCCGCTGGTTCGCCCTCGCCATCGTCATGACCGCGGCCTTCATGGACCTGGTCGACGTGACGATCGTGAACATCGCGATCCCGAGCATGCAGCAGGACCTGGGCGCCACCACGAGCGCCATCCAGTGGATCACCGCCGGGTACGCCCTGGCCTTCGCCGCGGGCCTGATCACCGGCGGTCGCCTCGGCGACATCTACGGCCGCAAGCGCCTCTTCCTGATCGGCATCACCGGTTTCACCATCGCCTCGGCCCTCTGCGGACTGGCCGCGAACCCGGGCATGCTGGTGGCCTCCCGGCTGCTCCAGGGCTCGATGGCCGCGCTGATGGTCCCGCAGGTGCTCGCGATCATCCACGTGACCTTCCCGCCGCACGAGCGCGGCAAGGTCTTCGGCCTGTTCGGCGCGATCATCGGGCTGGGCGCGGTCTCCGGCCCGATCCTCGGCGCCCTGCTCACCGAGTGGAACCTCTTCGGTCTCGAATGGCGCCCGATCTTCCTGATCAACCTGCCCGTGGGCATCGCGGGCCTGATCCTCGGCAGCCGCTTCATCACCGAGTCGAAGGCGCCCAAGGCGCTCAAGCTCGACCTGGTCGGCGTGGTCCTGGCCACCGCGGGCCTGGTCATGCTGATCTACCCGCTGACCCAGGGCCGGGAGAACGACTGGCCGGTGTGGGGCTTCGTCTCCATGGGCGCCGTGCCCTTCGTCTTCGCCGCCTTCCTCGCCTACGAGCGGTACAAGGCCCGCAAGGACGGCTCGCCGCTCGTGGAGCTCTCCCTGTTCAAGGTGAAGAGCTTCGCGGCGGGCATCGCGGTGCAGCTCACCTTCGGCATCGCGACCGGCATCTTCTTCCTGGTGTGGACCCTGTACATGCAGCTGGGCCTGGGCTGGAGCGCGCTGAAGGCGGGCACCACGGGCATCCCGTTCTCCATCGCCGTGTCGGTTGCCGCCGGACTGTCCGTGCAGAAGCTGGTGCCCCGGTTCGGCCGCAAGGTGCTCCAGGCGGGCGCCCTGGTGATGGGCTCCGGCCTGCTGCTCTACATCTGGCTCTCCGGCCGGTACGGCATGGAGATCGAGCCCTGGCAGATGACCGCCCCGCTGGTGGTCATGGGCATCGGCATGGGCCTGATCGTGGCCCCGCTGACGGACGCCGTCCTCTCCGAGGTGCCGCGCGAGCACGCCGGCTCGGCCTCCGGCCTCATCAACACCACCGGGCAGATGGGCAACGCCCTCGGTCTGGGCCTGGTGTCGGTGGTCTTCTTCACCGTGGTCGACGACAAGCTGCCCGCCGAGGGCCCCGGCCCGGCCTTCCTGGAGGGCTTCCAGCACGCCCTGTGGTGGGTCGCCGGAGTGCTCGTGGTGATCTTCGCGGTGATGTCGGCGCTCCCGGCCCGCCAGGTGCGGGGCGCCGGACACGAGGCGGAGGCCGGTGCCTGGGCCGAGGACGAGGACCAGGCCGGCACCGCCGAGAAGGTCCCCGCCTGACCCCTCCCGGGTCGGCCCGGAAGCGCTACGGACATGCCCGCCCACCCGGCGGGCATGTCCGTTTCTGTTTACTTTGGCCGCCACCTGCCCGTAGGGTGGGGGTGAATCCACAGATACGGGCATGGAACGGATGTAAACCCACGTGTACGCTCCGGAACGCCAGCAGGAGATCCTCCGCCTCGCGCGGTCCGCGGGCCGGGTGGACGTCCTCGCCCTCGCCGAGGCGTTCCAGGTCACCGCGGAGACGGTACGGCGCGACCTGAAGGCCCTGGACCGGGCCGGCCTGGTGCGCCGCGTGCACGGCGGCGCCATCCCCGCGGGCCGCCTCGACTTCGAACCCGACCTGGGGGAGCGCGAGGCCACCGCCGCCGCCGAGAAGGACCGCATCGCGGCCGCCGCCCTGGCCGAACTGCCCGACGGCGGCAGCGTCCTGCTCGACGCGGGCAGCACCGTGGCCCGGCTCGCCGCCCTCATCCCCGTGGACAGCTCGTTCACCGTGGTCACCCACGCCCTCCCGGTCGCCGCCCGGCTGGCCGGGCACGCCGGGATCGAGCTGCACCTGGTGGGCGGCCGGGTCCGGCACCGCACCCGCGCCGCCGTGGACTCCTGGGCCCTGCGCGCCTACGCCGAGGTCCGCGCCGACGTGCTCTTCCTCGCCGCGAACGGCTTCGGCGCGCGGAGCGGGCTCACCACCCCCGACCTCGCCGAAGCCTCCGTCAAACGCGCCGCGGTCGCCGCCGCCCGCCGGGTGGTCCTCCTCGCCGACTCCGGCAAGGCCCGCCGGGAACACTTCGCCCGCTTCGCCGACTTCTCCGACATCGACCTGCTCATCACGGACACCGGGCTCACCCCCGGCGACAAGGCGGCGATCGAGGCCGCAGGGACGGAAGTCACGCTCGTATGATCCTCACCGTCACCCCGAACCCCTCCCTCGACCGCACCTACGAGGTGCCGGCCCTGGACCGCGGCGAGGTGCTGCGCGCCGCCGCCGACCGGCTCGACCCCGGCGGCAAGGGGGTCAACGTCTCCCGGGCCGTGGCCGCCGCGGGCCGCCGCACCACCGCCGTCCTCCCGCTCGGCGGACCCTCCGGGGCCGTGATGGCCGAACTCCTCGGCGGACTGGGCATCGACGTCACGGCCGTCACCATCGCCGGGCAGACCCGCGCCAACATCGCCGTGGCCGAACCCGACGGCACCCTCACCAAGATCAACGCCCGGGGCCCGGAACTCACCCCGGCCGAGGCCGACCTGCTCCTCGCCACGGTCCGCGGTCAGGCCGCCGGGGCCGACTGGATCGCCTGCTGCGGCAGTCTCCCGCGCGGCCTGCCCCCCGAGTGGTACGCCGAGCTGGTCTCCGAGGTGCACCGGGCCGGGGCCCGCGTGGCCCTGGACACCTCCGGACCGGCCCTCCCGGCCGCCCTCGCCGCCCGCCCCGACGTGGTCAAGCCCAACACCCGCGAGCTCGCCGAGGCCGTGGGGCGCCCCCTCACCACCCTCGGCGAGGCCGTCGACGCCGCCCGGGAGCTCCGCGAACGCGGCGCCCGCGCCGTCCTGGCCAGCCTCGGCGCGGACGGCCAGCTGCTCGTGGGCCCGGAGGGCGTGCACCACGGCACCGCCCCCGCCCCGGCCGTCCGCAGCAACGTCGGCGCCGGGGACGCCGCCCTCGCCGGCTTCCTCGTCGCGGGCGGCAGCGGCCCCGAGGCCCTGACCGCCGCGCTGGCCCACGGAGCCGCCGCCGTCCAACTCCCCGGCAGCCTCATGCCCACCCCGGCCGACCTGCGCCCCGGAGCCGTCCGCCTCACCCGGGACCCGGTACCCGACCTCCCGCTCACCGAGCCCGCAGCGATCCGACCCGGCTCGTAGTCGATCCCGCTCGTCACCGCCCCGGCCCGCCGGTCCGCGCCCCGGCCGGGCCCCCGCGACGCGACGACCGTGCGGCCTACCGCACCCGGGACCGCAGCTCCATGGCGCCCCGCGCGGCGTCCTGGCTGGTGTACACCTCGCACATGTGACGGCCGTCCGGGGTCGCGGTGTGCTCCACCTCCCAGAGGCTGTACTCCTGCCCGTCGAGCAGCACGAAGGCGTGCTCGTACAGCGTGAACCCGGCGTCCCGGCCGTCCGGCAGGAACTGCCGCCCGCCGAACGCCTGCGTGATCTGGTGCGCGTACGCCGACCGCAGCAGCCGCGCCACCTCCGGGCCCGGCCGGTCGGCGTTCTCCGCCCGCCGCAGCACCCGCCGGGCGTGGTCGGCCGACTCGTCGACGGCGTAGCTGCGGCGCTGCTCGGGGAAGGACACCCCGGGCGGGAACAGCGGGCCGAGGGCCTCGCGCTGCTCCTGCTCCCGCTCCAGCGCGGCGAAGCCGGCGGCCGCCTCCGCCCCGCAGCCGTCCCCGGACAGCCGGTCCACCGCGATCAGCAGCTCGGTGGGTCCCGTGAACAGCTCGTGCCGCAACTGCCCCTCGCCGGCGGTGCGGTAGGCCAGCTCCCACACCGAGACGGCCGTCCCGTCGGCCAGGAGGTAGGTGTGGCGGTGCGTCTCGCGGTGCAGGCCCGTGACGGAGCTGTGGTGCGAGGAGTGCAGGGCGGAACTGTGGGCGAGGGCCGAACCGAGGCGGTCGACCAGCGCGTCGGGGAGCTCGAAGGAGTTGAGAGCGCGGCCGAGGAGCCGCCGCAGGTGCTCCTCGGCCGTTTCGTACGGATCGCTCACGGTGGTCTCCAGGCCGTCGCAGCTTGTTACGTCGCGGAAGCTCAACGTAGCCCCTGGCTCTGACATCGCGTCCGGGGTTCTGGAAAACGCGCGGCGGCCCGGACCGGTTCCCGCCGCTTGCGATCCGCCCCCGCCGGCGACCCCGGCCGCCCCTGAGCAGGCACGCCCTCCGGAAGGGCGAGGGTCGGGCCGCCGCCCCCGTTGTCCGACACCTGTCGCATCCGTACCCCTTGGGGTCAACCTCCGTACCCAGAAAGGGGGTTGACGCCCCATTCATCCGCTATGCGGCGCTATGGTGCGGCCATGTCTACGCGAACGACGACCGGCGCGGCGGCGCTGCCCCGGCAACAGGACCGCCCCCACCCCACCCCCGACGACGGCACCGCGACCACCGGATCCACCGGCACCCCCGAGACCCCCGAGAGCAAGGGCTTCGCCTGGCTGCTCGTCGCCACCGGCGCCGCGGGCCTGCTCGCCGCCTGGGTCATCACCCTGGACAAGTTCCTCCTGCTGGAGGACCCGAACTTCAAGCCCGCGTGCAGCTTCAACCCCGTGGTCTCCTGCGGCAGCGTCATGAAGAGCGACCAGGCCGCCGTCTTCGGCTTCCCGAACCCCATGCTCGGCCTCGTCACCTACGCCGTCGTGGTGTGCGTCGGTGTCGGACTGCTCTCCGGCGCCCGCCACCGCGCCTGGTTCTGGCAGGGCCTGACGGCCGGTCAACTCTTCGGGGTCGGCTTCTGCACCTGGCTCATGCAGCAGTCCCTGTACGAGATCAACGCCCTGTGCCTGTGGTGCTGCCTGGCCTGGACGGCCACCCTGCTGATGTTCTGGGCCACCCTGGCCCGCAACGTGCGGACCGGTGACCTGCCCGCGCCGAGGTGGCTGCGGACCTTCCTCGGGGAGTTCCCGTGGGTGCCACCGGTCCTGCACGTCGGTGTGATCGGGATGCTGATCCTGACTCGCTGGTGGGAGTTCTGGACCGGCTGAGCCGCCCCGACACGGGGCAGGGCCCCCGGCAGCCGGATGCTGCCGGGGGCCCTGCGGACGCTCCACGGGCGCGGTGGCCCGGACCGGAAGGAGGAGCGGGGTCAGCTGCCGGCGGAGACGTTGCCGGAGAGGACCGGGATGTTGCTGAGGATGTGCGAGAGCGGCTCGTCGCCCTTGGCCTGGGTCGAGTTCTCGGTGCACTGCTGGGTCTGCGGCGCGGAGAGGACCGGGATGTCCTGGACGCCGACGTTGACCAGGGCGACCAGGGACTGGGCGTTGATCTTGGCCGGGATGCCGAGGCAGGGCTTGTTCAGGGTGCCCTGGATGACGCCGAGCTGCGGGCTCATGTCGCCGTGGGTCTTCTGGTTGCCGTAGATCTGCTGGGCACCATTGCCGTTGACGGTGTTGATCCCGTTGTCGTTGCCGATCGCCATCGCCGGGGAGGCCATGGCGGCACCCGTGCCGAGCACGGAGGCGGTGACCGCGGCGGTGGCCATGATCTTCTTGAGCATGTGACTGGTCCTTTTGTCGCACGAGTGCCCGCTAATGGAGCGCCCTGATCAACTGGCCGTTGCCGGGCTTGGTTCCGCTGCTTCACTCAAACGGCCCGCGCGCGGGGAGGCGTTCGCGCACTCCTCCGGGCGCCCGCGCGCGGCCCGCCGGAGCGGGCGGAGGCCCTCGCGGGGCTCCCGGAAGGGCCCTGCGGGGCTCCAAGATCCTGTTGCGGAACGTAGCGAGCTGTTCACACGGTGGAGCAGGGATCGTCCCGTCCCCCCGCACGACCATCCGAAGGAATCACCCATGCACCGCTCGAAGGCGTCCCGCGCCCTGGTCCCCCCGGTCCTCTGTGCCGCCCTGCTCTTCTGCGCCGCCGCTCCGGCCGCGGCCCTCGACGGGGAGCGCGCCGCCGGTACCGGCCAACGGGTCACGGTCGTCGAACCGCCGACGGACCGGGCCGCCGCGGCCGCCGGTCCCGTCGACGACCTGCTCGCCACCCTCACCAGCACCCTCAACGGGCTGCTCGGCACCATCTCGGGCCTGGTCCCGGGCGTGAAGCTGCCCCCGATCGAACTGCCGAAGCTGCCGGCGCTGCCCGCCCTCCCGGCGGTGCCGGGCCTCCCGGAGATGCCGAAGCTCCCCGAGATGCCCAAGCTGCCGGAGGTGCCGAAGCTGCCGCCCGCCCCGGAGGTCCCGGTCCCGGCCCTCCCCGCGCTCCCCGAGGTGCCGGACGTACCGGACGTCCCCGAGGTCCCGGACGTCCCCGCGGCCCCGGAGCTGCCGGCGACGCCTCCGCTGCCCGCGACCCCGGCGCTGCCCGCGGCTCCCGCCGTCCCGCCGGCTCCCGAGCTGCCGCAGCTCCCGCCCGCGCCGTAGCTCCGTGCCGCGGCCGGTGCCCGACCCCCGCCCCGGGGGCCGGGCACCGGCCGGCCGGAGGGCGTCGGGGCGGTGGCCGGATGACGACTATTGGGCCGAACAGGTCTGATCCCGTCCGGAACCGTGTCGTCAGGGCTGCCGGGACGTTTCGCTCGATGTGAGCCCCGGATCAGGGGCGGTACGTCGAACAGAAGGTGCACTTCCCATGAACTCTGCCAAGAAGGCCGCCCTGGTCCTGGCCACCGCCGGTCTCGCCGCTGGTGCCGCCGCCGGTTCCGCCGCCGCCGACTCCGCGGCCGAGGGCGCTGCCGTGGGCTCCCCCGGTGTGCTCTCGGGCAACCTGGGCCAGGTCCCGGTCCACGTCCCGGTCAACGTCTGCGGCAACACCGCCAACCTGATCGGCGCCCTGAACCCGGCGTTCGGCAACACCTGCGTCAACGACTGATCCTGGTCCTCGCGCTCCGTGGCGCCCCCCCCCTCCCCCCCCAGGCGCCCCCCCCGGTTTTGGGGCT
>NZ_JBEOSD010000235.1:0-8368 GCF_040302735.1 Streptomyces sp. NPDC097619
CCCGGGTGGTGGCGCGGGCCGGCCGTGGTCGCTGGTCGGTGCGCGGGTCGGCGGGTCCGGGGCCGGGCGGTCGGGGCGCTGTTCTGCGGGGTCGTACGTGCGGCTCAGTGGGCCGACAGCCAGGACAGGGCCTCCGCCACGGTGCCCGCCTCCGGCACGCCGTGCGGCACCGGCGGCCGGTCCACCATCACCACGGGGATCCCCGCGGCCCGGGCGGCCGCCAGCTTCGGTGCGGTGGCCGCGCCCCCGCTGTCCTTGGTCACGAGCACGTCCACGGCGTGCTCCCGCAGCAGTTCCCGCTCCCCGGCCTCGGTGAACGGGCCCCGCGCGAGCAGCACCCGCACCGACCGCGGCAGCGGCGGCTCCGGCGGATCCACCGACCGCGCCAGGAACCAAAGCCCGTCCAGGTGCGCGAACGCGGCCAGCTCCTGCCGGCCGGTGGTGAGGAACACCCGGCGGGCCAGCCCCGGCAGGGCCTCGGCCGCCGCGGCGGTGGAGGGGACCCGGTGCCAGCGGTCCCCGGGGGCCTCGCGCCAGCCGGGCCGGCGCAGCGCCAGCAACGGCACCCCCGCCGCCCGGGCGGCGGTCGCCGCGTGGAAGCTCATCCGGCGGGCGAACGGGTGCGTGGCGTCGACCAGGTGCGTCACCCGGTGCGCGGCCAGCCAGGCCGCCAGCCCCTCGGGCCCGCCGAACCCGCCGACCCGGCTCTCCCCGGGCGGCAGCACCGGGTCCGCGACCCGGCCCGCCAGCGAGCTCGTGACCCGGAAGGGGCCGCCGCCGAGGGGGCCGCCGACCGCCGCGTGCACGGCCGTGGCCAGCTCCCGGGCCTCCGTGGTGCCGCCGAGGACCAGCAGGTGCGGACCGCCGGCGGGCGAGGGCGGGGGCGGCCCGGCCGGGGCCGCGGGGGAGGGCTCCTCAGCAGACATGCCGGTCGCGGTCGGCGGAGTACAGGTGGCTGTCGCGGAACTGCTCCGCGCCCAGCGTGCGACCCACCAGGATCACGGCGGTCCGCACGATCCCGGCCTCCTTCACCTGCCCGGCGATGGTGCCCAGGGTGCCGCGCAGCACCAGCTCGTCGGGGCGGCTGGCCAGCGCGACCACCGCGGCCGGGCAGTCCTCCCCGTAGTGCGGCAGCAGCTCCGAGACCACCCGGTCCGCGTACCGGGTCGCCAGGTGGAGGACGAGCAGGGCCCCGCTGCGGCCCAGGGTCGCCAGGTCCTCGCCCTCGGGCATGGGGGTGGCCTGCTGGGCGATCCGGGTCAGGATCACCGTCTGGCCGACGGTGGGCACGGTCAGCTCCCGCTTCAGCGCGGCGGCCGCCGCGGCGAAGGCCGGCACCCCGGGCACCACCTCGTAGGGCACGCCGGCCGCGTCCAGGCGGCGCATCTGCTCCGCGACGGCGCTGAACACCGACGGGTCGCCCGAGTGCAGCCGGGCCACGTCCAGACCGGCCTCGTGGGCCGCGACCAGCTCCGCGACGATCTCGTCGAGGGTGAGCCGCGCGGTGTCCACGAGCCGGGCGTCCGGCGGGCATTCGGCGAGGAGTTCGCGCGGCACCAGGCTGCCCGCGTAGAGGCAGACCCGGCACGCGGCGAGGGTGCGGGCACCGCGCACCGTGATCAGATCGGCGGCGCCGGGGCCCGCGCCGATGAAGTACACGGTCATATGTGATCTCCAGGTGTGACATGTGACTTCGTGACGGACCACTGGGTGATCGGCATCGCCTGCCGCCACCCCGTGAACCCGCCCACGGGAACCGCGTGCGAGACCGCCAGCTTGACCAGCTCCCCGCCGTGGACCCGGTGCCGGGCCGCGAGCTGCGCCTCGGACTCCAGGGTCACCGTGTTCGCGACCAGTCGGCCGCCCGGGGGCAGGGCCTCCCAGCAGGCGTCCAGCAGCCCGGGAGCGGTCAGCCCGCCGCCGATGAACACGGCGTCGGGAGCGGGGAGTCCGGCCAGACCGGCCGGTGCCGCGCCGGTGACGATCCGCAGTCCGGGCACGCCGAGGCGGTCGGCGTTCCGGGCGATCCGCTCGGCGCGCACCGGGTCCCGTTCCACGGTGACGGCCCGGCACGAGGGGTGGGTGCGCATCCACTCGATGGCGATGGAACCGGAGCCGCCGCCCACGTCCCACAGCAGTTCGCCGGGGGCGGGCGCGAGCGCGGCCAGGGTCACGGCGCGCACGTGCCGCTTGGTGAGCTGCCCGTCGTGCTCGTACGCGGAGTCCGGCAGCCCGGGTACCGCCCCGAGTCGGGGGGCGGCCGGATCGCGCAGGCAATCCACGGCGACGAGGTTGAGGCGGTCCCCGGCGGGGTGGTCCCAGTCCGCGGCGGTCCCGGTGCGGGTGTCCTCCTGTTCGGAGCCGAGCTGTTCCAGGACGGTGAGCCGGCTGGGCCCGTAGCCGCGGTCGGTGAGGAGCCGGGCCACCGCGGCGGGGGTGTCCGCGCCCGCGCTGAGCACCAGGATCCGGCGGCCGTGGTGCAGGGCGGCGGCCAGTCGGGCGGCGGGGCGGCCCACCAGGGTGATCACCTCGGTGTCCTCGGCGGGCCAGCCCAGGCGGGCGCAGGCGTAGGAGACGGAGGAGGGGTGGGGGAAGATCCGCAGGGCCGCCGGGCCGAGCTCCTCGGAGAGGGCGCGGCCGATCCCGTAGAACATGGGGTCCCCGCTGGCCAGGACGGCGATGCGGCGGCCCGCGTGTTCGGCGAGCAGCTTGGGCACGGCGGGGCGGAGCGGGGAGGGCCAGCCGACGCGCAGTCCCGGGCAGTCCGCGACGGGCAGC
Source organism: Streptomyces sp. NPDC097619 (assembly GCF_040302735.1). Lineage (NCBI taxonomy): Bacteria > Bacillati > Actinomycetota > Actinomycetes > Kitasatosporales > Streptomycetaceae > Streptomyces > Streptomyces sp. NPDC097619. Next base: position 2,779 of record NZ_JBEOSD010000235.1, read on the forward strand.
AGGTCCAGCTGGCGGCCGCCGCCGATCAGCACCTCGGCCCGGGCCAGGGCTTCCCGGGCGGCGGGGGCCAGACCGGCCCAGCCGTCCGCGCCGATCCCGACGACCGCGGTCGGGCTGGACTGGGGGGCCAGGGAACTCACGCCGGGTACCTCGGGATCTGGACGGGACGGGCCCGCGCGGTCGGGGCGCGGGACCGTGCGCGGCGGGACGCGGGGAGCGGACCGGGCGCGAAGGGAGCGGACCCGTGTGCGCGCGGACGGATCCGCGCACGAAGGGAACGGTTCCGCACTCTACTGGCCCGTACCGGCGGTGCCGCCGCGGGCCCGGTCCCGGAGCCGGTGGGGGAGCCGGAGGTCGGGGGTCCGGGGCCCGGCGGATCCGGGGCCGGGGGACCGAGGGATCGGGGCATCGGGGTTCCCGCCCGGTCCCGCCGATCGCGGTCGGTCGGTGCGGTCGGTGCGGTCGGTTCAGTCGGTTTCGAGGGCGGCGACCAGAGGGGCCAGCTCCGGGTCGCCGGCCGCCTCGTCGAGGGCCTCGCGGAGGGCGGCGGCCTGGGTGGGCCGGGCCTCGGCGAGCAGGGCGGCCCCGGACTCGCTCACGTCGGTGTAGATCCCGCGGCGATCGGTGGGACACAGGTAGCGGGAGAGCAGGCCGCGGTCCTCCAGCCGGGTCACCAGGCGGGTGGTGGCGCTCTGGCTGAGGACCACGGCGTCGGCGACCTGTCGCATCTGGAGGTGGCCGCCCGGACCGTCGTGCTGGCGGCTGAGCACGTCCAGCAGGGAGTACTCGCGCACGCTGAGGCCGTGCGCGGCCTGGAGGGCCCGCTCCAGGTGCACCTCGATGCGGCCGTGGAGCAGGGACAGGGTGCACCAGCGCTGGGCGATGCGGGTGAGCGAGGGGTCCGTGGCGGTCATGCCTCAAATCTACCGCTTCTCCGCGCGGACAGCCCGCGCTTGCATATAGCCCGCGTCTGCAACTATTGTGGACGAGCATTAACCGCTACCGCAATGAAACGGGAAGGCCCAGAACCATGCCTCTCGCACTCCTGGCCCTGGCGATCGGCGCCTTCGGCATCGGCACCACCGAATTCGTGATCATGGGGCTGCTCCCCGAGGTCGCCGGCGACTTCGGCGTCACCGTGCCCACCGCCGGGCTCCTCGTCACCGGCTACGCCCTCGGCGTGGTGATCGGCGCCCCCCTGATGACCGCCCTCGGCACCCGCGTCCCGCGCAAGCGGATGCTGATGCTCCTCATGGGCCTCTTCGTCGCGGGCAACGTCCTCTCCGCCCTCGCCCCCACCCTCGGCCTCATGCTCGCCGGCCGGGTCGTGGCCTCCCTCGCCCACGGCGCCTTCTTCGGCATCGGCGCCGTCGTCGCCGCCGAGCTGGTCGCCCCGCAGCGCAAGGCCGCCGCCATCGCCACCATGTTCACCGGGCTCACCGTCGCCAACGTGGTCGGCGTCCCGCTCGGCACCTGGGTCGGCCAGACCGCCGGCTGGCGGGCCACCTTCCTCGGCGTGGCCGCCCTCGGCGTCCTCGGCCTGCTCGGCATCGCCCGCCTGGTCCCGGACCTGCCCCGCCCCGAAGGCGTCAGGCTCCGCCACGAGCTGTCGGCCTTCCGCAACGTCCAGGTCCTGCTCGCCATGGCGATGACCGTCCTCGGCTTCGGCGGGGTCTTCGCCGCCGTCACCTACATCGCCCCGATGATGACCGAGGTCGCCGGCTTCGCCCCCGGCTCCGTCACCTGGCTGCTGGTCCTCCTCGGCCTCGGCATGGTCGCCGGGAACGTCATCGGCGGACGCTTCGCCGACCGCGCCCTCATGCCCATGCTGTACGTCACCCTCGGCGGCCTCGCCCTCGCCCTGGCCCTCTTCACCCTGACCGCGCACGACAAGGCCGCCGCCGCCGTCACCCTCACCGTGGTCGGCGCCCTCGGCTTCGCCACCGTGCCGCCGCTCCAGAAGCGCGTCCTCGACCAGGCCGCCGGCGCCCCCACCCTCGCCTCCGCCGTCAACATCGGCGCCTTCAACCTCGGCAACGCCCTCGCCGCCTGGCTCGGCGGACTGGTCATCGCGGGCGGGCTCGGCTGGACCGCCCCCAACTGGGTCGGCGCCGCCCTCGCCTTCACCGCCCTGCTCCTCGCCCTCCTCTCCGGGGCCCTGGAACGCCGCGCCGCCCGGCGCCCCGTCGCCGCCCCCGGCGCCCCGACCCCTGCCCTGGCCGCGACTCACGGCTGAACCCCGCACCACCCCCGCCCCGTTCCCCACCCCCGCCCCGTTCCCCTCCTCCCTCCCGATACCGACCCTCCCGGCCCGTACGTCCCCGGCCCGGACGTCCCCCGGCGGAACATCCCGCCCGCGGACGCGCGGGCCGGGGGCGTACGGGCCGAACGCGTACGGGTGCGGGCCGACGGTCGGGCCGGGAAGCGGGGGCGTCGGCTCGCGGTCGCGGCGGGCGCCGGCCGGAACCCGACCCCGACGAGCCCGCGCGTTCGCACGCGGTCCTCCCGGAATTCACCGGACTCCCTTACTCTGCGCCCGTCCTGACGGAGCGACAGACGAGGGAGCGACAGCATGGGCGTGACCGGGAACACGGCGGACGCGGGCACCACCGGAGCACGGGGCGCGACCCGGCCGGTCGCGCACCGGGCCTCGACGGACGACACCGGACCGAACGGCACGGCCCGCACGCCCGGCGACCGGTCCCGCCCGGCCCGGCGGCCCCGCTTCCGCGCCGCTCTGACGGCGGCCCTGGGCGCCCTCGCCCTCACCCTCCTCGCCCCGGCACCCGCCGGTGCGGCCGACCCGGGCGCCGCCGACCCCGCGTACTCGGCCACCACCGGGGTCGGCGTCCACAACGCCTACGAGAAGTCCGCCTACCCGTACTTCGCCGACGCCCTCGACTCCGGCGCCGCGCTCCTCGAACTCGACGTGTGGACCAACGTGTTCGGCGCCTCCTGGCGGGTCTCCCACGAGAACCCCCTCGGCAACGACAACAACTGCGAGAACGCGACCACCCCCGCCCAGCTCCGCACCAAGGCCCGCAACCAGAACCTCTCCGGCTGCCTCGCCGACATCCGCAGCTGGCACGACGCCCACCCCGGCCACCGCCCCGTCGTCCTCAAGATCGAGATGAAGGACGGATTCCAGGCCAAGAACGGCCGTGGCCCCGCCGAACTCGACGCCCTCCTCACCGCCCGCCTCGGCGACGCCCTCTACCGGCCCGCCGACCTCGCGGCCGGCGCCCCCGACCTCGACACCGCCGTCCGCACCCGCGGCTGGCCCGCCCGCTCCGCCCTCGCCGGCAAGTTCATCGTCGAGCTCATCCCCGGCACCGTCGAGGAGGGCAACCCCCTCGACACCCTCTGGACCGACCGCGAGTACGCCCAGCACCTGCGCGGCCTCGCCGCCGGCGGCCGACTCGACCGGGCCGCCGCCTTCCCCGCCGTGCACCGCGCCGCCGCGGGCGACCCCCGCACCCGCTACACCGACACGACGCTGCGCCCCTGGTTCGTCCTCTTCGACGGCGACGCCGCCGCCTACGAGGGCGTCGACACCGCCTGGTACGACCAGCGGCACTACCTCCTGATCATGACCAGCGCGCACGCGGTGGCCCCGGCCATCGACGGCACCCGGCCCACCGAGGCCCAGGCCAGGGACCGGCTCGCCCTCCTCGCCTCCCGGCACGCCAGCGTGATCACCTCGGACTGGCACCCGCTCCCCGCCGTCCTCGCGGCGGTGGCCCCCCGAGGCTGACCCCGCGCGGCCCGCCCCCGAGGCACCGGCACCACCGGCACCACCGGCGTATCGCCCGGTCACAGGTGACACCGCACGGTCACACGTCACGGCACACGGTCACATGTCACCGTGTGCCGTGACGCCTACGCCGCCAACAGCCAGGTGATCACCGACAGCGAGACCATCGAGCAGACCGTGGACATCAACACCGTGTCCCGCGCCAGGTCCTCGTCCAGGCGGTACTCCGCGGCGAACAGGAAGGCGTTCTGCGCCGTGGGCAGCCCCGCCACCAGCACCACCGACAGCAGCGCGTGCCCCTCCAACCCGAACAGCCAGCGCCCCACCGCGTAGGCCAGCAGCGGCTGCCCCACCACCTTCAGCGCCACCAGCACCCGCCGTTCCGCCCGCCCCTCGGCGTCCGGCCGGGTCCGCGCGTGCAGGGACATCCCGAGCGCGAACAGCGCCGCCGGCACGGCCGCGCCTCCCAGCAACTCCAGCGGATCCGTGACCTGTTCCGGCAGCCGCCACCCCAGCGCGGACACCGCCAGCCCCGCCCCCGAGGCCGCCACGATCGGGTTCCGCAGCGGCAGGGTCAGCATCCGCCGCCACCGCTCCCCGCGCTCGCGCGGCACGTCCAGGTCGATCAGCGCCAGGATGACCGGGGTGATCAGGAGGGTCTGGAACAGGGCCGCCGTCACGATGAAGGAGGTGTCCTTCAGGACGTGGATGGCCACCGGGATCCCGAGGTTGGCCGAGTTCACGTAGGCCGCCGCCATCGCGGCGATGGCCCGGTCCCCCTGCCCGCGCCGGAAGACCCACCGCCCCAACGACTGCGCCAGCGCGAACACCACCAGCAGGCTCAGCGCGAACACCGCGATGCCCGGCTGCGCCAGATCCGCCGGGCGCGACCGGGACATCGTCAGGAACAGCAGCGCGGGCATGGCGAAGGTGAAGGCGAACCGGCCCAACACCGTCTGAGCCTGCTCGCCCAGCACCCCGGTCCGGCCGGCCGCCCACCCCGCCCCGGTCAGGGCCCAGATGGGCAGGAAGGCCGCGAACGCCAGAACCACACCAGTCATCACGCCCGCCAGCATGACCGATCATGGCAAAGGGTCGGTTGGCCGCCCCACCAGCCCGGACGGCCACCCGGACGCCGACTCGTACGCCGACCGGGACCCGAACCGACCGGGACGACGGCCCGGCCGGGACGACGGACCGGCTCAGCGTTCCAGGTACGCCGTGACGCCCGTGCGTCGCGCCTCGGCCGCGGCCGCCAGCCGCCGGAAGTCCGCCGGGGCCATCTCCCGCTCCCAACCCGCCAGGCCGTCCACCCGGTACGCGCAGTGCTCCGCCGGGTCCAGGACCACACCCGCGATCTGATCGTCCGTCAACACCCCGCCGTCGAAGACGAAGCCGAGCTGGTTGCAGGGCCATTCCTCGCCGCGCGGAGCCTCGAAGTGCACGGCCAGCAACCGGGGTTCGCCCCGGAAGACGATCCCCGTCTCCTCCCGGCACTCCCGGACCGCGGTCCGGAAGGGGCCCTCCCCGGGGTCGAGGTTCCCGCCGGGCAGGTGCCAGGTCTCCGTCCCGTACACCGTGCGCAGTTGCAGCGGCCGCCCCTCCCGATCGGTGCAGTACAGCGCCGCGTACGCCGTGTTGGCCGGCAGGGTGGCGATGTACTCGCGGGGCGGCAGCCAGGTGTCGGTCATGGGATCAGCTCGCTCTCGGGCTCGTCGGCGGGTGGTCCACCGGCGGTCCGCGCGCGGACCGCCGGAACCGCGGATACGGTGTCGGGTGCGGAGGTGGGCGTGGCGTTCGCGCGGGAGCACGGGCTGCCGATCGAGATCGGGACAG
>NZ_JBEOSD010000236.1:0-8332 GCF_040302735.1 Streptomyces sp. NPDC097619
TACCCGGTACGCGCACCGGGGGCCCGCCCCCAGGGCGGCGCGCGTCCCCCGGTTCCGGGTTCCGCTCTCGGGCGAAGACTTCCGCTGACGGTGAAGCGGCCCCCCGCGGCGCGGACCGGCCGTGTTTCAGTGACCCCATGGAGATCTTGATTCTGGGCGGAACGGCCTGGCTGGGCAGGGAGATCGCGGAGCGGGCACTGGAACGCGGGCACCGCGTCACCTGCCTCGCCCGCGGGGAGAGCGGAGCGGTGGCCGAGGGCGCCGAGCTGGTGGCCGCGGACCGGTCCGCGGAGGGGGCGTACGCCGCCCTGACGGACCGGGACTGGGACGCCGTGGTGGAGGTGTCCTGGCAGCCCGGGTTCGTGGACGGGGCGCTGGCCGCGCTCGGCGGCCGGGCGAAGCACTGGACGTACGTGTCCTCGGTGAGCGCGTACGCCTCCCAGGCCGTGCCCGGGGCCGACGAGTCGGCGGCGCTGCTGCCCGCCACCGCGAAGCGCTCCGTGGAGCGCGAGGAATACGGCGAGGCGAAGGTGGCCTGCGAGGAGCTCTCGCGGGCGGCCGTGGGGGACCGGCTGTTGATCGCCCGGGCGGGCCTGATCGGGGGCCCCGGTGACCACACGGGCCGCACCGGGTACTGGGCGGCGCGTTCCGCCCGGGAGCCGGAGGCCCCGCTGCTGGTGCCCGACACCCCGGGGCTGGACACCCAGGCGGTGGACGTACGCGACCTGGCGGACTGGCTGCTGGACTGCGCGGAGCGGGGCACCACCGGCACCTACGACGCGGTGGGCCCGATCGTGCCCTTCGGTGAGTGGGTGGAGCTGTCCCGGCGGCTCGGCGGACACACCGGCCCGGTGGTGCGCGCCGCCTCGGAATGGCTGTTGGAGCACGAGGTGGCGCAGTTCATGGGTCCGGAGTCGCTTGCCCTGTGGACCGCCGACCCCGACTACGAGGGGTTCTGTTCCCGGACGGGCGCGGCGGCCGCGGCGGCCGGGCTGCGGCACCGGCCGCGGGCCGAGCTGATCGGCGGGGCCCTGGAGTGGGAGCGGTCCGCGGGCCTGGACCGGGAGCGGCGGGCGGGGCTGAGCGCCGCCCGCGAACGGGAGCTGCTGGCGGAGCTGGGCTGAACACGGGCGCGGCCGACCCCCGGAAAGGGGGCCGGGCCGCGCGCGGTGGGTCGGGTCAGCCGGTGAATCCGGCGGTGATCCGGGTGAACTCCCAGTCGGACTGGGCGATTCCGGAGCAGGTCTCCTGGAGGCCGCCGCCGGGGCAGCCGCGGTCGCGGTTGACGGACCAGAAGGCCAGCCGGGCGATGTGCCGGGCGTTGGCCCAGTCCCGGATGTCGGTCCAGTTCTTCACGGTGGTGGTCTCCCCCGTGTCACTGACGCCGTTCATGCCGGAGATGCCGATGTGGGAGTAGGCGGTGGCGTCGTTCCAGCCGAAGACCGACTTGAGCTTGGTCTTCAGGCCCTCGGTGGCGCTGACGGTGCTCGCGTACATGTCCGTGGAGGCGTTGCCGAAGTCGAAGGGCATGATCGTGAAGACGTCGATGCCCGCGTCCAGGGCCTTCGCCTGCTCGATGAGGCGGTTGCCCCAGCTGGTCGGGCCGCTGGTGCTGGTGCCGAAGGTCAGGATCGTCTTGATGCCGGGGTTGTTCTGCTTGACGATCTTCAGGGCGCCGAGGACGCGGTCCTGGACCACGGCGTTCTCGAACTCGTCGGTGTTCTCGATGTCCACGTCGATGGCCTTGAGGCCGTAGGCGTCGATGACCTTCTGGTAGGCGCCGGCGAGGGCGGCCGCCGAGGAGCAGTTGGGGCCGAGCTTGTTGCCCTGCCAGCCGCCGATGGAGGGCACGATGTCCCCGCCCGCGGCCCGGATGGCGTTGATGGTGCTCTGGTCCACGCCGCCGGTCAGCGGGCGCTGGCCGTCCCAGGCCGGGTTGCAGCCGCCGGAGGAGAGGATGAAGGCCATGGTGAACCACTTCACCCCGGTGGCGTTCATGACCGTGGTCGCGCTCGGCGGGTTGCCCCAGCCCAGGTAGAGGTAGGGCGCGGCCTGCTTGAAGCCGGGGGGCGGGTTGCCGGTGGGGTCCGTGGTCACGGTGACCGGACCGGAGGCCGGGGAGGTGTTCCCGGCGGCGTCCCGGGCCCGCACGGTGAAGGTGTACGGGGTGTTCGCGGTCAGACCGGTGACGGTGGCGGAGGTTCCGGTGACCGTGGCCGCCTTGACCGTGCCCTGGTAGACCTCGTAGGAGGTGACGCCGGTGTTGTCGGTGGCGGCGTTCCAGGTCAGGGAGACGCTGGAGGAGGTCTTGCCCGCGGCGGTGAGCGCGGTCGGGGCGGTCGGCGGCTGGGTGTCCACCGGGCCGGGCCCGCCGGGGCCGTCGAGGCTGATGTCGTCGGCGTAGTAGGTGCCCTGCCCGTACCAGCCGTTGACGTAGATCTCGGCGCTGGTCTGCGAGGCTCCGGTGGTGAAGGAGACGCTGAGCTTCTGGTAGCCGGCGGCCGAGGGCGTCCAGGCGGAGGAGGCACCGGTGACACCGAGGTAGACGTAGTTGCCGCGGACCCATCCGCTGAGCGTGTAGGCGGTGTTGGGCTGGACGGCGACCGTCTGGGTGCACTTGGCGTTGTCGGCGGCGCCGGCCGCTCCGGCGAGGGCCTTGGTGCCCCCGTGCACGGGGGAGCCGACCACGGAGCCGAGTCCGCCGCTACAGGACCAGCCGGAGAGGCTGCCGCTCTCGAAGTCGCCGTTGGTCAGGACGTTCGCCCCGAAGGCCGGGGCGGGGGCGTGCAGCACGGCGGCGGCGCCGAGCAGGCTCGCTCCGAGCACGGACACCAGGCGGGTGCGGGTACCGGTGCGGGGACGGGCGGCGCCGGTGCGGTGGCGGGTTCGCAAGGGAGAACCTCCAGGAAGTGGGGCGCGGCACGGGCGGGCGGTGCGCGCAGCGCTGGGCGTGCCGCCGTGGGGGGAGGTGCTGGTACCGCAGCCGCCGGGCCCACGGCTCCCGTTCGCGGGGCGGGACGGTGGGCCGGGGCGTGCGGTGACTGCCGCGTGGCCGGGAATCTATTGCGCCCTCTCCGCCCCCGTCAACAGGTCTGGACCAATAGGTCGGGACTTGTGAAAACTTTGCAACCCGACTTCCCACGGGCGCCGTTGCGGGAGCACGGTGGTGCCTCACGCCACGGACGCGGGCGCCCCCGGATCGGCGGCCACCGGGCCCGGAACGGCGCCGGGCGCGGCAGCCCCGCAGCGCTCCCGGCGCCGCTCGCTCAGGACCCGCAGGCTCAGCACCCAGGTGGCCGTGACGGCGAGCACCCCGCAGCCGATGCCCGCGCCCGCGGCCCACGCCGTCGTCCGATCAAGCCCCACCGGACCTTCGAGCAGGAGGGCCGCGGCGCAGGAGAACACGGGCGCCAGGCACAGGGCCGTGAGGTGGAGCCGCCACTCCTCCCGGGCCCCGGCCCGGCCCTCCCGTCCGGCCCGTCGGTGCCGGAGCACCATCAGGGCGTGGGTGAGCAGGTACGGGACCAGGTACCCGGCGAGCAGCCGACGGCCCGGCGCGCCGGACTCCGACAGGACGCGGCCGATCGCCACCAGACCTGCGGCGCCCAGCAGGTGGGCGACCACCAGGAGCGGGCCGGGGACCCAAGTGCCGCGCGGCGCGCCGAGGCCGGCCGCCCCGGCACGGCCCTCCAGGGCCCGGGAGGCCACCAGCGCCCCGAGGACGACCAGGGAGCCCAGGTGCATGGTCGCGATCCGGTTGACCTCCTCCATCGGGACCCCCGGCAGCAGGAGCGGCAGCACGCCCCATTCGAGGCGCAGCAGCGGCGCCGTCATCAGGAAGCCATAGCAGAGCAGCATCCAACGCTGGTGGAGCGCGGGCAGGCCCGCGAGGGCGGTCAGGATGCCGAGGGTCACGCTCAGGACGGTGCCCACCAGGATGGCGGTGAGGGCGACCCAGAAGGCGGCACCGCTGAAGGCGTCCGCGGGCGGGGTGCGGACCAGGTACACGGCGGCCGCCGCCATGGCCGCGTAGACCGTGAGGGCGAAGAGGAACCCGGCCGCCCGGTGCGGGCGGACCCGACGGCGGACGGCCGTGACCAATTGGAGCGGTCCGAGGAGCATCAACAGCCCGCCGAGGACCGAGTGCACGATCAGCGGCAGCAGGCTACGGCCGTAGGGGCCGATCCGCGTCTCCAGGGCCTCGCGCACGTACTCCGGCGAGACCACCCGTCCGAGCAGCCACTCCCCCACCGCCGGGGCGCCCGGACGGGCGTAGGGCCACAGCTCGGTCATGGCCACGGGCGCGTAGGCCACGCCCAGGGCCAGGACCACGATGACGACGGCCCGCCCCCGGCCGCCGCGTTCCCGGAACTTCGCCATGGTTCCCCCCACGCCTCGACGACCGACCGACGATAGTCATGTTTGGACTATCGCGAAGGTAGGGCCGGGCGCGGCCGGGGTCAACCGGTCGGGAACCACCACATGACCGACGGGTAACCGGAGTTGCCGCCCCGGACGGCTCCGGGGCCGGTCAGCCCTCGCGGGCGGCGGCCCACTCCCAGAAGTCGGTCATCATCCGCTCGTAGCGGATGCCGAACTCCAGGGCGCCCTGCTGGCCGGGGGTGAGCTGCTCGCCCACCGTGTCGGAGAGCTCCCCGTACTCCGCGAGGATGCGGCGGTGTTCGGCGAGCTGCACGGGCGCCAGCAGGCGGGGGTCGGCGCCGAACCACAGCTTGAGGATGCCGTGTTCGCGGGCCTCCACCGGGGTGAAGGCGGGGTCGGCCAGCCAGTCGGCGAGGGCGCTCCGGCCGGCCTCGGTGAGGTTCAGCTGGCGCCGGTTGCGGCCGCCCGCCTCGCGCGTCTCCGTCACCATGCCCGCCTTCACCAGGCGGTCGCAGTGCGCGTACACCTGGGCGTGGGGCACCGACCAGAAGGGTGCGACGGTCCGGGCGGCCTCCACCTTGACGTCGTACGGACTGGCCCCGCCCAGTCCGTCGATGATGCCGAGGACGAGGTAGGAGGCCGTGGTCAGGCGCGGTTCAGGCATGGCACCGACGCTATCCCGGAGCCGCGCGGGCCCGCCGGTGGTCGGCCGCACCCGCCCCCGAAACCGCCCGTCGACCGCCGGTCGACCGCCGACCCCGGACCCGGCAAAACCTGCCGTATCCTCGCGGGATGACCGAAAACACCCTTCCGCCCTGCCCGGAGTGCGCCGGCACGTTCACCTACCCGATGGGCGCCCTGCTGGTCTGCCCGGAGTGCGGGCACGAATGGGGCGCCGGCGGGTCCGCCCCCGAGTCCTCGGAGCCGGGCGAGCGCGTGATCAGGGACTCGGTGGGCAACGTGCTCGCCGACGGGGACACGGTCACCGTGGTCAGGACCCTGAAGGTGAAGGGGAGTCCGGGCGGGATCAAGGCCGGGACCAAGGTCCGCAACATCCGTCTCGTGGACGGGGTGGACGGCCACGACATCGACTGCCGGATCGAGGGGTTCGGCGCGATGCAGCTCAAGTCCGCCGTGGTGCGCAAGGCCTGAGGCCTCCCGACGGAGGCACCCGCGGGCCTCTTCAAGCCAGGCATTGACTTGTGCATGACACTTCAAGGTCCTTGTGTCACTCTCCCGTCGCAGCCCGGTCCGGAAGCGGCCGCGGGCCCGCCGCGCGGGCCGCCGCGACCCCGGACCGCCCCCCTCGCAGCACATGCCAAGGAGGAACGACATGCGCAGGAACTCCCGGCTCGGCGCGGTCCTGCTCGCCGCGGTCTCCGCGGTGGCCTTGGGCACCGGCGCCCCCGCGGGCGCCGCCGGCCCCGCCGCCGACCAGAAGCTCGACGGGACCATCCTGGTCTCGGGCAGCACCTGCACCTGGACCGGCGCGTCCACCAGCGCGCTGCCGCCCGGCGCCCTCAGCGTGGACCGCACCACCGTCAACCGGCCCGGCGGGAACCTCTCCTGTACCGGCGGGATCACGGCCACACTGGACAACAACCCGGTCTTCACCTTCGACGACGCCGCCGGCACGGCCCGCACCGACGCCATCGACATCACCGGCAAGCAGAGCTTCATCTCCTGCCGGTACCGGGCCTCCGGCATCGTGTGGGACCGACAGACCGGCACCCGCACCTATCTGAACCGCGCCTTCACCGCCACCAAGACCTCGGGCAGCTTCCTCTGCCCGGGCTCGGTCACCACCCCCGCGGGCGGTGCCTCGATGCTCTTCCGCTGAGGCGGCGGGGCGCGCTCCGCGGGCCGGCGGGATTCCGGGCGGCACCGGAAGGAACGGCCGGATCCCGTCGGCCCGGCGCGGGCGTCAGCTGGAGGTGACGGTGGTCCAGCCGCCGTCCCGGACCACGGAGAGGTCCTCCAGGACGGCACCGGACTCGCTCTCGCGGGAACAGTCCTCCGCCGTGAAGAAGCGGAGCTCCACCTCCCCGCGCCACCAGGTGTCGTGGACGTAGGCCTCCTCGCCCGGGGTGCGCCAGCACACGTCCACCACCCGACCGTCCGCGCCGATCCCCCTGATCAGCACCGACGCCGTGTCCCCGACCCGGTCCACCAGGCGGATGCGGCTTCCGCCGCCCTCCTGCGAGGTGAACGAGACCCCCAGCAGGACGGCGGTGGCCAGTCCCGCGCAGAGCGCACCGGCCCGGAGCCCGCTCAGGTCGTACATGTGCCCTCCCCTCGGTCGGGCCGCGGCCCCACCGAAACGAAACGGTCCGTTCCGGCGCCATGCTACGGCTCCGCCTCATGCCCGGCCGCCGGAGCGCGACCGCACCGACCACTTTCGGCCGTGCCCGCGGGGGCGGGCAAGGGCGCCTCCGGGACGGGTGGGGAAACGGATGCTCGGCCACCGGAAAACCTCCCGGTCACGGAGGGGAAGCACGGGGACCCTGCGGAGGATTCCCTTCCGCGGGAGCGGCCGGAAGGGAATGCGCATGCCCTATGAATTTCGGCCTAACGCCCTGCCGTTTGGCTGAAATTCATGTAATCCTGTGACGGCGATGACCTTCCCACTACCCCCGGTGGCGAGGTCAGATGGCCCTCGTCCCTGTGCCCCCACGGGGACGGGGGCCCCGCCTTCTTCCGGCCCCCACCGGCCGCGCGGTCCCGTGCCCTCCGCACCGTCCGCGACCCCGCCCACCGCCCCGCCCGCCGCTCCCCCGGCCGTCGGGGCGGACGCCGTTCCGGAGGCCGTTCCGGGCTCGGGAAGGGTCCACCGACGCCGCCCGCGAAGGGGATCCCGGCTCTCCGGAACCTCTTGAACACGTTTGCGTAACGGCTACAACCATTCGGGTCCGGGCGGAGTCATGTCGGTGGAGCACGCGGGGGCGTGCTCGACCGAACAAGGGGATGGGAAGCTTCCATGAACCACCGGATATCCCGGCGTGCCCGTGTGCTCTCGGCGGGTGTCGCCGCCGGAGTGCTCGTACCGCTGGTGACCGCCGCGGGACCCGCGGCCGCCGCCACGCCCCAGGTCGTGTGCACCTCTGCCAAGGCGGGCCTCGCGGCGAAGCTCACGAAGGACATCACGGCCGCGATGAAGAACCGCAAGGGTTCCGTGGCCGTCGGGCTGTACGACCGGAAGACCAAGACGACCTGCTCCTTCCGGACCACGACCTCGTACGACTCGGCGAGCGTGGTGAAGGTGACGGTGCTGGCCACCCTGCTGTGGGACGCCAAGAAGACCAACCGCTACCTGACGCAGCGCGAGGTCGACCTCACCACCGCCATGATCACCAAGTCGGACAACGACTCCACCAGCGCGCTCTGGCGCCAGCTCGGGGTCACCAAGGTCAAGGGCTTCCTGACGGCCGCCGGCATGACCAAGACGGTGCCGGGCTCGGGCGGCTACTGGGGCCTGACGCAGATCAACGTCCAGGACGAGCAGAAGCTGCTGTCCCTCCTCACCGCGAAGAACACCGTGCTCAGCGACAACGCGCGGGCCTACGCGCTGAAGCTGATGAACAAGGTCGTGGCCTCGCAGCGCTGGGGCACCCCGGCCGGGGCGCCCTCCACGGTGAAGGTGCACGTGAAGAACGGCTGGCTGCCCCGGGCCACGAACGGCTGGCGGGTCCACAGCGTCGGCGCCTTCCAGGGTGGCGGCAACGACTACTACCTGTCGGTGCTGACCCAGGACAACGCCTCCATGGACTACGGCGTGGCCACCATCCAGGGCATCGCCAAGGCCATCCACAAGGGGCTGGTCCCGACCGCGGCCGCGCCGCAGCGGTACACCCCGACCACCGTGCCCTCCGAGGTCATCCCGCCCCTCCCGGCGGGCTGACCGGACCACACCCGGCACGTCGGCGGGCCCGCACGACCTCGGAGGTGGTGC